>CAIUDS010000547.1 GCA_903897985.1 uncultured delta proteobacterium | reverse complement strand
TTTCCGCAATTATATCTGGATCGGCAAAGCAAATCAAGGCGGGAAAAGAAAAAGGATAAAACAGGAAAGCGGAAAGGGAACCGGGCTTATTCGATTTCGCAGTGGACGGAAATTTTTTTGGGGTGGCTGTTTTTGATTTTGGGCAGGACCACTTCGAGGACGCCGTTGGCATAGGTGGCGCTGACCTGGCCGCAGGCGACTTCCGCGGAGAGCGGAAACACCCGGCGGAACTTGCCATAGGCGCATTCCAGCCGGTGATACTTCTCGTCGGAAATCGCTCTTTGGAGGCGGCGCTCGCCCTTGAGCACGAGCTGGCGGTCCACTACCTCGACCAGCATGTCTTTCTTTTCCATTCCGGGCAGGTCGGCTTTGAGCACGAACTTATCGGCAAATTCGACCAGGTCAACTTCCGGAACCCAATCGGCCTGCGTGGAGTCTCTCTGGCCCAATCGGTGATGAACCTCATCGTCCAGAATCCGGCTCATCATTTCACTCAAGTTCACCAAATCGCGAAACGGGTCTGCCTTTCTAACCACTTCTTGCCTCGGATGTAAATATAGCAAAAAACCTGTTTTTATAAAAGAATTTGCCGGGCTTTTTTTCGCCCGGCAAATCCATTATTTGCAGTTATGGTTGGTCAGTGTCTAGTGGTGTCCTCGTATTCCGCGTCTATCACCGGGCCTTCCTGCTTCGGCGCTTCCGCGCCGCCCGCTCCGGGTTGGGCTCCGGGAGGAGGAGTCCCGGGAGCGCCGGCGCCGGCCTGGCTGCGGTAAAGCACCTCGGCCATTTTATAGGAGGCCTGCGTGATCTTGTTCATGGCCGCTTCCATCTGCTCCTTGGAATCGCTCGCCACCGCCTTCTTGCCCTCGGCCACCGCTTCTTCCAGCAGGCTGATATCCGCGGGGTTTAGTTTTTCACGATGCTCGCGCAGGGTCTTCTCGATGTTATAGATCAGGGTGTCCAGCTTGTTCTTGGTTTCCACCGTTTCCTTGCGTTTGCGGTCCTCTTCCGCGGAGCCCGCGGCTTCATTGACCATCCGCTTGATTTCCTGCTCCGTCAGGCCCGAGCCCGCGGTGATGGTGATGGTCTGGGCCTTGCCCGTGGCCATGTCCTTGGCCGCGACATTGAGAATGCCGTTGGCGTCTATGTCAAAGGCCACCTCGATCTGGGGCACCCCCCGCGGCGCGGGCGGCATTCCCACCAGGTGGAATTTCCCCAGGGTCCGGTTGCCCGCGGCTAGGGGCCGCTCTCCTTGCAGGACATGGATTTCAACCGTGGTCTGGCCATCTTCCGCGGTGGTGAAGATCTCGGCCTTGCGGGTCGGGATGGTGGTGTTTCTCGGGATGAGCACGGTCATCACCCCGCCCAGGGTTTCCACGCCCAACGACAGCGGAGTCACATCCAAAAGCAGGATGTCCTTCACCTCTCCCGTGAGCACGCCACCCTGGATCGCGGCGCCCACGGCCACCACTTCATCCGGGTTCACGCCTTTATGCGGTTCTTTTTTGAAAATTTCCTTGACCAGTTCCTGGACTTTGGGGATGCGGGTGGAGCCGCCGACCAGGACCGCCACATCCACCTGTTCCGGTTTCATCTTGGCGTCGGCCAGCGCCTGCATGACCGGTCCGCGCGAGCGCTCGATCAGGTCTCCCATCAACTGCTCGAGCTTGCTGCGGGAGAGCTTGAGGTTAAGGTGCTTGGGCCCGGAAGCGTCCGCGGTCAGGAAGGGCAGGTTGATTTCGGTTTCCATCACCGAGCTCAACTCGATCTTGGCCTTTTCCGCGGCGTCCTTCAAGCGCTGGATCACCATCTTGTCCTTGCTCAGGTCTATGCCGGCCTCCTTTTTGAATTCATCCACCAGCCACTGAATGACGCGCTGGTCAATGTCATCCCCGCCCAGATGGGTATCGCCGTTGGTGGACTTGACCTCGATCACATTCTCGCCCACCTCCAGGATGGAGATGTCAAAGGTGCCTCCGCCGAAGTCATAGACCGCGATGGTGTGAATCTTCTGCTTGTCCAGGCCGTAGGCCA
>CAIUDS010000546.1 GCA_903897985.1 uncultured delta proteobacterium | reverse complement strand
GCCGCGGGCATGGACGGCGAGCACGCTTGCGCGGTCAAGACCAATGGCACGCTCTGGTGCTGGGGATACGGCTATTATGGACAATTGGGCATCCCGAGTCTGTTGCACGGAACCACCTCGCTTCCCAGCCTGGTGGGCCCCCATTGGTCAAGCGTGGCCGCGGGTTCCGAATTCAGCTGCGGCCGGAAAACCGATGGGACTCTCTGGTGCTGGGGCGACAACCAGTACGGAGAGCTCGGAGACGGAACCACCGGGGATCAAAGCGCGCCGAAAAAGGCGGGAAAAGCCAAAGACTGGTCCAGCGTTTCCGCGGGTCAGTATCATGCCTGCGCGCGAAAGACCAACGGCACCATCTGGTGCTGGGGATATGACGCTTATGGGCAACTGGGAGACGGGGGCACCATCGCGGTCAAGAAGCCCAAGCAAGTGGGCAAGGCAACCGACTGGGGCAGCGTTTCCTGCGGGTTATATCATACCTGCGCCCGAAAGACCGACGGCACCATCTGGTGCTGGGGATACAACGGTTATGGCGAACTGGGGCTGGGCGATAACCTCAGCCGGAGCCGGCCGACTCGGATGGGCAAATTAAAGACCTGGACCCAAGTCTCGGCCGGGGAATTCCATACCTGCGCCAGAAACAAACAGGGTCAGCTATTCTGCTGGGGATACAATAAATACGGACAATTGGGCATATCCTCCCTGCTCAGCCAGAACGCGCCGAACCTGGTCACGCTCTCCGGACCGGTCAAGCAGGTGGCCGCGGGCTGTGATTCCACCTGCGCGGTCCTGTCCGATTCCTCCATCAATTGCTGGGGGTTTAACCAGCACGGCCAAATCGGCATCGCGACCAACGGCGACAAGCCGGCGCCGGCCCAGATCGGCGCCGCCAACACCTGGCGGCAAGTCTCGGGGGGAACCGGCAGCACCTGCGGGGTCCAGAACGATAATTCCCTTTGGTGCTCCGGCGCTGATTTTTACGGCGAACTCGGAGATGGGAACTCGGTCAACAAGAACACCTTGGAGCAAGTTGCCGCGGCCTCAAGCTGGTCCAAGGTCTCGGCCGGGCTCTACTTTGCCTGCGCCTCCAAGACCGATAACACCCTCTGGTGCTGGGGCGCCAACACCAGCGGCCAACTCGGGGTCGGGGATACCGCTTTGAGCCATAATCTCTCGGTCTCGGTTGTTGGAGGCGGAACCTGGAGCGCGTTTGACGCGGGCTACTATCACACCTGCGGGGTCAAGACCGGCACGCTCTGGTGCTGGGGATACAACCAATATGGTCAGATCGGGGACGGGACCACGGTCATTTTCCGCAAATCTCCGACCCAGGAATTCGGCGGGCAGACCAACTGGACTCTGGCGAGAACGGGAGCCTATTCCACTTGCGCGCTCAAATCCACCAACACGCTCTGGTGCTGGGGAAGGAATATCCAGGGACAACTGGGAGACGGGACCACGGGGAACAAGTCCAAGCCGACTCAGGTGGGGACCGACAGTGGCTGGACCTCGCTCAGCCTGGGCTGGCAGCATGCTTGCGGGGTTGACGGCGGGGGACTCTATTGCTGGGGCGCAAACTATAGCGGACAACTGGGCCTGGGCGATTATAACCTGCGCAACGCGCCGACCCAGGTGGGCTCGGCAACCGACTGGGTGACGGTGGAGGCCGGGGATGATTTTGCCTGCGCCAAGAATAGCGCCAATTCCCTTTATTGCTGGGGGGTGGGCGGAGACGGCGCGATCGGGACCGGAGATTGGACCAGTTACACTGCCCCGGTCCAGGTGGGGACTTCAACCAGCTATGATAAGTTTTCCCTGGGCGCTGAGCATGTCTGCGCCATAATGGCCTCCGGATATTTGAACTGCTGGGGTCTAAACAACTATGGGCAATTGGGGGACGGCGCCGCCTGGTACACTTCTCCGCAGGTGATCTTCAGCCATAACCCGTAACCGGGGCTTGGTCTCGCAAACGCGAGACCGCGGGAAGCGGGGCAAGCCCCAAGTTGAGCCTGCGCGATCCACCCCTACTTTTGCACCGGCATCAAATAGGGTCCTTCGGGGATGATGACGACCTTGGACCTGCGGCCGTGGCGCTTGAAGGCCGCCTCCAGGGCTTTTTCGATCGAGTCAATTTTTTCGCCCGCGCAGAGTTCCGCGTCTTCCGAGCTCAGCCCTTCGGAGTAAATCTGGAATTTCGCCTTATCCAAAACCTTGATCAGTTCCTGGACCTCCCACTGGTCCGGCACAAAATTATTTTTGTGCGCGGCCAGAAAGTCCGCGGGTTTTTTCATGCCTTTCAATTCCTTCAACAACCCCACGAACCTTTCCGAGCCCACCCCCTCGGAACAGCGCGACACAATAATGATGGTGCTGTCCTTTTTCAGCGACGGCAGCGCGCTCGCCAGGCTTTTGAGGATGCCTTCCTTTTTCAGCGCGGGCAACGCAGCCACCAGGCCCTTGACCGTCTGGTAAAAATTTATATCGAGCGGATAGCCGGCGTTGCTCGTGAGCACAATGTCCGCGGGTTCCTCCAGCGGGACCTGGAAATGCTCGTCCACAAACGCGCAACCGCGCTCATGGGCCTTGACCAGGTCGCCCGCGAAAATGCCCATAATGCCGCGGTCCTCGCCGATCACAAAGTTGACCAGAAAATCCGCGCCCGCGGCCTTGGCCACCTCCAGGGCTTCCTCGTGAAAAGGGTTGCCCGCGAGCACGCCGCTCACGGCCTGCGGGCTGCCCAGGCATTCAACCCCGTGCGAATATTGGAGCGACTCGATCCCGGAAATGCCCGGGCAGATGGCCTTGCGGCCGCCGGAGTAGCCGGCCATGAAATGCGGCTCGATCAGCCCGGTCAATATTTTTATGTCCGCGTCCAGGTAGAGCCGGTTCACGCGGATTTTGGTCCCGCGCGAAGTGACGCCGAGTTGCTTCAGCGATTTCTCTTCAGAGGGGTTGTGGTTCACGATCCGGTATTTAGTGGCCACTTTCTCGCCAAGCAGTTCGACCAGTTCCGGGCCTTCGCAGGGCCTATGCATGCCGGTGGCGATGAGGATGGAGATGTCGCTGCGCTTGACCTGATGGGCTTCCAGGTAATGGAGCAGGACCGGAAGCACCACCGGATGAGGGACCGGCCGGGTGATGTCGCTCACCACCACGCAGGCGCGCTTGCCTTTTCCGCACAAGCCCCGGAGCGGCCCGCATCCGATCGGATGATCGAGCGCCGCGAGCAAGGCCCGGTCCGGATGGGCGATAATCTCCCCCGGCTTCTGGCGCAGCACCCCGGCCACCCGTTTGTCGTCCACCGTGACCGCAATTTTCCCCTTGCCGTAGTTTAAATCCACTTTCATCCGTCTTTACGCTCCATCTCTTAAAAGTTATTTTAGCACAGAATCGTCGGGGACAAGGATTACCAGGGCCCCGCCGGCCCGGCCCATTGGTAAATTTCAATCTCGCCGATCTTCCGGAGCGGCCGGTAATTTTGGGCGAGAAATTTTTCCAGTTCCGGAAATTTTTCGTGGAGCAAATTTTTGATGCTCGGGTAGGACAGGTCCACACTGAGCGAAATCTGCTCGTCCGCGACTACAAAATACTGCGGTCGGGCGGAAATCACCGCGGCCGTGTATTCTTCAATCCACTGATTCTGCAAATCGCTGCTGGGCTTGCCCGGAGGCGTGATCGCGAGCTGGGTGACCACGCAGAAGCGCGAAGGCAGTTTCTTGCGGAGCAGGTACGGGATCAAGGGATGCCGGGCGAAAACTTCCACCCGGTCTTCCGGCCGCAAGAGCGGCTTCAAAAAATCCGCGGTCAGATAATGGGTCGCGAGCTCCGCGTCCGAGTAGGAGCCCAAGCCGGACAAATACGCCCGGTCCAGCCCGTGGAAGCAATACTTGAATGCGAACACGATCCGCTCGGGATCCGCGTTCCCGAGCATCAACCCGGCGAGGAACAGGTAAAACAAAACCGGCGCCAGGTTCCCGCGGATGACTTTGGCTGAGGTGACAAGCTGGGTCAAAATCCAGTTCAGGCTCCCGCCGGCGAAGATCAGCCGGAACCCCCAGAACGGGATCAAATGGTAATAGTTGTATTTGCCCTGGAT
>CAIUDS010000545.1 GCA_903897985.1 uncultured delta proteobacterium | reverse complement strand
GTGTCTTTGGCCTGCCTCCCATCACCTCCGAGGCCCAGGCCAAACGCTGGCTTACCGAGACCCTGCCCCGGGCCAACTTGAGTCTGACCACCGTCCATGCTTTCAGCACCTGCCCCATCGGAGAGCGCCGTGAAATCTGCGCCGCGGATTCCTTCGGCAAGATCCATGACCTTGACAACCTTTACCTCAGCGACGCCAGCATGCTCCCCGAGTCCCCGGCGACCAATCCCCAGGCCACCATCATGGCCCTCGCCCGGCGCAACGCCCTCCATTTCCTGGAACATAAATGACCTCCCCCGCAGCCGTGGTTACAGGAGCGCCCGGATGGCTGGGAACCCGGCTCGTGCTCGCGCTTGCGCAAGGACTCCCCGAGGCGCCCGGCCTTGAAGAGGGAAACCCGGACCGCTTGATCCGTTGCCTGGTCCATGGCCGTCGCGATTCTTCTCCACTCAAGGAAATCAAGGGCCGGCTCGAGTTGGTTCCCGGAGATTTGTCCGATCCCGCCTCCCTCACCGAATTATTCAAAGGTCTCGCTCAACCCGTGGTGTTCCATTGCGCCGGCGTCATCCATCCCCGCCGCGCCTCCGAGTTTTTTCAGGTCAATACTCAGGGCACTCGAAACCTGGTGGCTGCCGCGATTTCAGCCGGCGCCAAACGTTTCATCCATGTTTCCTCCACCTCCCCCATGGGCTTCAATCCCGGACCGGATCAGCCCTTCGACGAAACTTCGCCCTATCAGCCCCAGGGGAATTACGGCAAGAGCAAAAAATTGGCCGAGGATATTGTGAACCAAGCCGGCCGGTCGGGAAAAATCGAAACCGTGATCGCGCGCGCGCCCTGGTATTACGGCCCGGGCCAGCCCGAGCGCCAGACCCGTTTTTTCCGCATGATCAAGACCGGCGCCGCGCCCGTGGCCGGCCGCGGCGACAACCTCCGCTCGCTCGCTTATGTGGACAACCTTTGTCAGGGCTTGATCCTTTGCGAAAGAGTCGGAGCGGCCGCGGGCAAGACCTTTTGGATCGCGGACCGAAAACCCTATACCATGAATGAAATTGTTGATACCATCGAGCGGGTCATGAAAAAAGATTTCTCCATGACCGTGGCCGGCCGCCGGAGAAAAATCCCCGGCCTCGCGAGCGGAGTCGCTTTGGTTGCGGACGAGACGATCCAGGCGCTGGGGTTTTACCAGCCGGAAATCCATGTGCTTTCCGAGCTGAACAAAAACATCTTTTGCTCGATCGCTCAAGCGGAAAAAGAACTCGGTTATGACCCGAAGATAGATCTGGAAGAAGGCATGAAGCGGAGCGTTAAATGGCTCCTCGAGCATAAGGTTGAAATATAATAACTAAGCAGATGGAAGGCGAAACCAAAAATATAAACCGGGTTTTGGTCACCGGCGGGTCCGGTTATTTCGGGAGCGTGCTGGTGCAAAGGCTGCTTAAGCAGGGGGCCGCGGTGTCCATCTTTGATCTCCAAGATTCCCCGGACCGGCCGACTCAGGCGGATTTTATCCGGGGCGACATCCGCGAGCCCGAGGCGGTGCGGTCGGCCTGCGCCGGGAGGGACCAGGTCTATCATTGCGTGGCCCTGGTGCCGTTGGCCAAGGACCTCGCGAAATTCTGGAGCGTGAACCGGGACGGAACCCGGAACCTGCTTCAAGCCTGTCGAGAAAGCACGGTCTCCAAAGTGATCGTCCTTTCCACCAGCGCCGTGTTCGGCGTGCCGGAGAAGAACCCGGTGGACGACACGGTGGCGCCGCATCCGCGCGAAGATTACGGCAAGGCCAAGCTGGCCGCGGAACAGCTCTGTCACGAGTACGCGGCTCAGGGTTTGGATGTGACCGTCATCCGGCCCCGAACCATCATGGGTCATGGCCGGCTGGGAATCATGCAGATCCTTTTTGAATGGGTCCGACAAGGCCGCAATATCCCGGTCCTGGGTAAAGGCGACAACCGCTACCAGTTCGTTCATGCCGACGATCTCGCCGACGCCTGCCTCAAGGCCGCGGCCAAAAAAGGCCCCGCGATCTATAATATCGGCGCGGAAAAATTCTGCACCATGCGCGAGACCCTGGAGGGACTGATTGCGCACGCCGGGACCAAGAGCAAAGTCGTGTCATTGCCCATGGGCCTTACGGTTGCGGCGATGAAAATCACCAGCGCGCTCGGAATCTCTCCCCTCGCGCCTTACCATAGCCTGATGTACGGCCGCGACATGTATTTCGACCTGACCCGCACGAAGCGGGAACTGCAATGGTCCCCCCGATACGGCAATGTGGAAATGTTCTGCGAGTCCTATGACTGGTATTTGAAAAATCGGGAGCAGGCGCTCAATACGCAAGGACCTTCCCTGCACCGCTCCCCGGTGAACCAGGGAATTCTCCGGCTGGCGAGTTTGCTGCTGCAAATCTTCTAAATTCCTTGCTTGCGCCCAAACAAGGGCCTGCCCTTGACCCTCTTCTTTTCTTGCCTCGGAATCACTTCTTGTCTAAGAACTGGCGCTTCGGGTCAAAGATTCTAATCAGGTTCAATTCGTCCTGGGTGAGGCATGAGATTTCGGCAAAACCCAAACTCCGCCTGCGCGGCGAAGTTGCCCGCATCATCGCCGAGGACGACCCGGCCTTCATCCGGGCCACCATGGGCGAGAAGACCGCCAAATAGTTTTTCTTAAATCAGCTTTACAATTTACCCTTTACTCTTTACCCTTTTATTGCGCTTCTTCCAAATCAAAATCACCAACTGAAAAGAATTAATCGCAAGAAGCCTTTCTTCTACAAGCATGGCTCAGGGAATTGCATACCTGATGCCGGGAGCATTCTTGATGAAGAGTCAAGCTATCATATAAGTAAGCGCCATTGCAGGAAGCGCTGGACCCCGAACAATACCGGTCCTGGTGCCGCTCCATAACATCATTGCCGCACTTACCTTTCGGCCTTTCCGGAGTACAAGAATATTCCGTATAAGCGTCTTCCTGGCATTTGTAACTTGAAGACCTATAATTGCAGCCATCACAGCAAGTTCCTGAACTGCATGCGCAACCGCAACTCCCAGTAACGCAGGAGGGATTTCCAGCGGAACAAGTCTGGCTTGTAGAGCACGACGCTTGTACATTCCAAGAACCATTAGAAGTTGATCCATTGCAAGAGGAAGACGATCCCGAGCAATATTGAGTCACGCTTCTATAGCCAACATCCGCTCCACAGGAAGTTCCCCATGGGCAGCCATATTCAGTGCTGGTTGAACAACTATAAGAAGATGACCTATAGTTACAGCCATCACAGCAAGCTCCTGCACTGCATGCGCAACCGCAACTTCCAGTAACGCAGGAGGGATTTCCAGCGGAACAAGTCTGGCTTGTAGAGCACAACGCTTGCACATTCCAAGAACCATTAGAAGTTGAACCATTGCAAGAGGAAGATGATCCCGAGCAATATTGAGTCACGCTTCTATAGCCAACATCGGCCCCGCAGGAAGTTCCCCATGGGCAGCCATATTCAGTGCTGGTTGAACAAGAATACGAGGAATCACGATAATTACAACCATCGCAGCATGTTCCTGAGGAACAATTGCATGTATACCTAATCCATAGATAAGGAGTACTGGAACCATGGTCTTTTGAATAAAAATCTATATAGTTATCCCCGGAGGTATAGGTATGGATTAAATATAAACCATTCTGGCCTTTGGATGAGTCGGTAAGCCAGCTATTATTGACAATTTCTGATTTTACATCAAAGGCCCACCAGGCGGGTGGATTTCCACCAAGATTTGTGCTGCCAATCTTGGAGCCAATGGAAGGAGCATTGCTGGCACAAAATGTGTTCTCACTCCATGAGCCTCCAACTCTTTTTACATCAATACCTTTCACGCTTCCATAATAGCCGTACGCATAAACATAAAGATACGCATCGTTAATCGTTGCCGAACTTGGAACAGGAGATAAATCGAAACCTCCGATGATGGCATCTTTATTTCCATCTCCGCTAAGATATCCCACGTCCAAATAGGTATAGCTTCCATATTTATTGGATGGATAACTTGAATCATAATAAGAATCTTTTGTCGCTGGGATGCTGACTTCTGTTGTGATCGCGCTTTTGGAAATTTCGAATTTGTCCGGTTTAGCGACATCTACCGATTTTTGTTCTGGTGCTTTTTCCTCTCCCATGCATTTTACAAAGGTAAAAGATGAAATCGCAATAATAAGCCCCACCATTAAAACCCATTGCCAGTTCCTTTTGATCCTTTTCATTTTCCTCCCTCACTTTTGGTTTCTAAATTTACCCTATTTAATGTCGGATCCGGCCGGTAAAACTCCGTTTTTTGAAAAACTTTTCACCTCCTTTCTGACCTGGCAACTTATCTTCATACTGCCCTATTGTTCAAAATACCATAAATAGAGGGTATTTGTCAAGTAAAATCCGCATATAGAGTGTTTATTTTTATTTTGGCTTTGGGCAGAATGAATCGAGGATAAAAAAGATGGCAAGGAAGACGAAGCCGGAGGCGCTTTTAGGCAAAAGAATCAATGAGTTACGCAGGCAAGCGGGCTTGACCCAGGAAGAATTGGGAGAAGCGGCCGGGATCAACTATAAATATCTGGGAAGCATTGAGCGGGGTCTGGAGAATCCGAGCTTCAAGCACCTTTTCCGGTTGGCGAGGGCGCTGAGGGTTCCGGTCGAGGAAATTTTCCGGTTTTCCCACCTTGAACCTGACCGCAGCCGCATGCTCAAGGAAATCGGCCTATCTCTATCTCAGATGTCCGATTCCGAGTTAAAACTTGCCTTCAAATTCATCAAGTCCTTTAAATAGGACTCCTCAAGAGAAAGAGTGCCCCCTTTCAGGACAATGAAGGCTTGGCGGCTTCGAGGTCTTGCAGGACTTTTTCGATCAGGGGCTTGATTTCCGGGAGCCGTTACTTGACCACCTTCCAGACAATTTCGAGATTCAAGCCGAAATAGGCGTGGATGATTTTGTCCCTCATTCCGGCCATATCTTTCCAGGGCAACCCGGGATATTGTGCGCGGAGAGATTTGGGAAGGTTCTTGGTGGCCTCGCCGATGATCTCCAGTTTCCGGACCACGGCGCTGATGGTCTTGTCATCGCGGGAGAATTCCTGGAAGGTCATGTCGCCGACAAACTCATTCACTCTTTGAATGCATTCAACGATGTCTTGCGCGAACAGCTTATATTCCCGTTTCACAGGAACCGCGCCTCTTCCAGGATAATGTTTTTGAGTTCGGGCCGGATCGAGGTTTTCTCGATGAGGTCAACCTTGTTGCCGATCAGTTTTTTCAGGTATCTTTCGAGCTCGATGAACCGGAGCAGGTCCGGGACCTGGTCAAAGTCCACCAGGATGTCCACATCGCTGCCGCGTTTGTGTTCGCCGCGGACGACCGAGCCGAAGAGGCCCAGCTCCTTGATCCGATACTTCTCGCGCAACTCGTCCTTGTGCGCGCGCAGAATGGTTTCGATCTCTTCCAAACTCTTCATTTGTTCCCGCTTTCCCGTCATCAGGATACCAGACCGCCCGGACCGGCGCAACCATCGAACCATCATGGGCGAAAAACAGAATTGAAGGATCGAACGGCGGTTAAATTTCCTGGTAGGCTTCGATAAAATCATCCCTTGAGATTCCGGCTTGCGTGCAGATGGTTCTTAGCGTGGATGCTTTTATTTTCGGATGGTTGGGCATGGTGAGCTGGGTCTTGGTCCGGTCGGGGTTGGTCCGCTCCATGGATATATGTTCTCTTTCCCTGATGATCTTGAACCCCAGGAGTCCGAGCGCTTTTAAAACCCTGGCCTTGGGAGCGTCAACAGGAAATTTAGACATTCCGGCTAGATTCTGGTTTCCGCGATGAAAGCTTCCAGGACCGCAGGCTCGATCTCGAGCGCTTTCTTGCCGAAAGTTTCCAGATGAAATTTGATCGCGGATTTAATATCGGCCAGCGCCTCCTCGTAGGTGTCGCCCTCACCGACCACCACGCCCTTGATCCCGAGGGGATAGGCCACATAGCCGTCGGGGTGTTTTTCCACAATGATCTTGTACTGTTTCATGGAAGTTCTCCTTTAATCGCCTCTTAAAATAATAATATCATATCCAATCATCTTTTGCCCAGAAACTGCCGGCGCGGATCAAAGATGCGAATCAGGTTGAGTTCGTCCTGCGTGGGACCGGAGATTTTTTCCAGGCGGTCGAGGACTTTAAGCGCCCAGCCGCAATTGGCCTTGATCTCCTCCACCGCTTCTTTTTCCGGCTGGCCCCGGTCGAAGTATCCGGAGAGCGCAAGCTCGTCGCCCTGTTTCTCGAACACGCCGAGGTTGGTGACCACGGTGCGGACGCGCTTGCCCGGGCTTGTAATGTAGCTCACATTTTCGACAAAGCGGAATTTGTCCTGGATGGCGGTGACCAGGACCTCGCCGGCGCTCATGGCGATGTCGTTGGCGCCGCCGGAGCCG
>CAIUDS010000544.1 GCA_903897985.1 uncultured delta proteobacterium | reverse complement strand
GTAAAGTTTGATCCGCGCCTCGCCGGTGACCTTCTCTTCCATCTTGTCAATCAGCGCCTGCAAGGCCTCCCGCTCCGGCGCAAACCAATATCCGAAATAAGCCAGCCGCGCATATTTCGGCATCAGGCTGTCCTTAAGATACAACTCCTCGCGGTCCAGGGTCAGGGTCTCAACCGCCCGGTGCGCAACATGCAAAACCGTCCCGCCCGGCGTCTCGTAAACCCCCCGGCTCTTCAAGCCCACATACCGGCTCTCCACCACATCCACCCGGCCCACCCCGTGCTTCCCCGCCATCACATTCAGCTTCTCCATGAGCGCGACTGGCGAAAGTTTCTTGCCCTCAACGCTAACCGGGTTACCCCGCTCAAAACCAATAAGGACAGTCTGCGACTGTTTGGGCGCTTTTTCAGGCGAAGTGGTCATGCTGAACATGTCCTCATTATATCCGTTCCACGGGTCCTCCAGCACGCCGCCCTCGTAGCTGATGTGCAACAAATTCGCGTCGCTCGAATACGGCTTTTTCGCCGTGACCGGGACCGGGATCCCATGTTTTTTCGCGTAAGCCATGAGGTCCGATCTCCCCTGGAAGGACCACGTCCTCCACGGCGCGATCACCTTGAGCTCCGGAGCCAGCGCCGCCAGCGTCAGCTCGAACCGGACCTGGTCGTTGCCCTTGCCCGTGGCCCCATGCGCAATGTAGCCGGCATGTTCCTTTTTAGCCACCTCGGCCAGCTTCTTCGCGATCAGCGGCCTTGCCAAACTGGTCCCCATCAAATATTGATCTTCGTACCTGGCCCCGGCCCGAAGGGCGGGGAAAAAATAATCGCGGACAAATTCCGCGGTGGCGTCAATGAAAATCGCCTTCTTCGCGCCAACCCGCAACGCCTTCTGCTTGATCGCCGCCTTGTCTTCCTTCTGGCCCAAATCAATGTAAGCCGCGATCAGCTCCGCTTGATACTCCTCCTGCAGCCACTTCAGCAGCACCGAAGTGTCCAACCCGCCCGAATACGCCAGCACTATCTTCATCGTTCCGTCCTCCTTGACGGCAAAAGTTTAACTGCCGGGCAGCGGTTTGTCAATGATGCCTTGGGGTTGGGGGCTGGGGATTGGGAGGAGCGCTGATCACCGTCCACCGTGCTTCGCTGCCCTGCAGGACGAAGGAGGATGACGAGGTGTTAACCCATCCGCCACCTGATCTTCCGGCCTTCCCGGCGTCCTGTCCTGCTTGGGCGATTTGACATTGTTTTCGGACAACTCTATGATGCCTTATCAGTCGGAAATATAACCCTTAACCAGAGGAGGGACCATGAAAAATTTCCTCAAGATTTTCGGAGTCCTAGTCGCGGGATTGGCGGCTTCAATGTTCATCGCCTGCAACGGCCCGCAAGCAAATCAGGCCGCCCTCACCCCCAACGCCCGGGAGGCGGTTTCCTCTCCCATAACCACTTTCCCGGCCACCTGGAAAAAAATTGTTTCCGGCGGGAATGGAACTTGCGCGATCGCCAAGGATAATACGCTCTGGTGCTGGGGCAGCAATTGGACCGGCCGCCTGGGCATAGGCGTTTTTGGCGCCGAGAACTCCGTGGCCTGGCCCACCAAAGTGCAAAACGACCATAATTGGTCGTCGGTTTCGATGGCCGCCTGGCATGCCTGCGGCAAAAAGTCCGACGGAACACTCTGGTGCTGGGGAGGCAATTTTTCCGGCCAAGTGGGAGACGGATTTACCGCCGATATCAATATTCCCGTCCCGATCGGCCTGGACACCGATTGGGCCTCCGTCGCCGCGGGCGAGCGCCATACCTGCGCCACCAAGACCGCCGGCACCCTCTGGTGTTGGGGCGAAAATGGCTTCGGCCAGTTGGGAGACGGGACCACCGCCAACCTCCGAAAGGTCCCCACCCAGGTGGGCAGTGATACCGACTGGGCCGCCATCGCCACGGGGGCCTATCATACCTGCGCGAAAAAGACCGACAAGACCATCTGGTGCTGGGGAAACAGTTATGCCGGCCAGGTGGGGGACGGCTCCACCGCCTATGTCAACAACCATCCGGCTCTGGTGGCGGGCACCAGCAAATGGACCTGGATCGGCGCGGGGGTCTACCACACCTGCGCCAAAAAGACCAATGGCGAACTCTGGTGCTGGGGAAACAACAGCTCCGGCGAGTTGGGAGACGGGACCACGGTTGGCCGGAAACTACCGGTCCGGGTCGGGAAGGCCACCGGTTGGGCCAGCGTGACCGTCGGCTACCTTCACAACTGCGCCAAAAAAACCGACGGCTCGATCTGGTGCTGGGGATACAACGGCTCCGGCCAAGTGGGCAAGAATGTCGGAACGCCCTTGCTCAAGCCGACCCGGTTGGGCAAAGCCAAGGACTGGACTTCGGTGTCCGCCGGCTACAATCACAATTGCGCCCGGAAAACCACCGGCAAGATTTATTGCTGGGGCGGCAACGAATACGGCCAACTGGGCCAAGGCCTTTCCGGCGCCAAGGCCGTTCCCACCCAGGTTAACCCGGGCGTTAAATGGACTGAGCTCGGGGTCGGCAAATACCACTCCTGCATCAAAGACACCAATGGCGCGCTCTGGTGCTCGGGAAATAACGATTCCGGCCAGCTCGGGCTCAACGACCATCTGATCAGACAATCCTTCACCCGGGTCGGGACCGACTCGAACTGGATGGCGGTTTCGGTGGGAGATTATTTCTCCTGCGCCGCCAAAACCACCGGCACGGTCTGGTGCTGGGGCTCCAATCGTTGGGGCCAGTTGGGGGATGGGACCAGCGTGGACAAGCAGGTCCCGGTCCAGGCCGGAGCCGCCGCCGACTGGGACTACTCGTTGCTTTCCGCGGGAAACTATCACGCCTGCGCGATCAAGACCGGGGGTTCGCTCTGGTGCTGGGGAAACAACCAGTATTACGGGCAGTTGGGGGATGGAACTTACACCAACCGCAAGAGCCCGGTCCAGGAAGTCTCCGGCAGCACCGCCTGGACCATGGTCAAAGCCGGCGCCGCTCACACCTGCGCGCTGAAAAGCGACCATACCCTTTGGTGTTGGGGAGATAATTATTATAGCCAGCTCGGCGATGCCCTGGTTTCCGGAAGCACGGCCGAGCCGGACCAGATCGGCACTACCGAGTGGGCGGCCGTGGGCGCGGGCTCATACCATACCTGCGCGATCAAGACCACCGGTTCCCTCTGGTGCTGGGGAAGCAATTATTCCGGGCAGTTGGGAGTCGGAACCACCGTGGATAGCAGTGACGCGCCGGTCCGGGTCGACTTGGCCACCGATTGGTCCGCCGTGTTTCTAGGAGCCAACCATACCTGCGCCACCAAGACCGACCAGAGCCTGTATTGCTGGGGGCTTAACCAGTCCGCTCAGCTCGGCGTTAATGACTATGTGGACAAGAATGCGCCCACGCATGTGGGAACCGGACCCAATTGGGGCCCGGTGTCCCTGGGCGGGATAATTCCTGCGGGATCCAGGGCGGAATCGTCTATTGCTGGGGATCGAATTCTTTGGGACAACTGGGCGATGGCACCGCCTGGCTGCAAGCACCGGCCCTGGTCCATAACCCTTAAGCCGGAGACCTGATCGCCCGGGATTTGCTCCGAATCACCAGATAGACGCCGATTAACGTGGAGAATTAGGGCCTGGGAGTTCGGAATTTAAAATTTAATCTTCACCGCAAAGGCGCAGAGGACGCAGAGAATTCTTAGGGGTAGCTTAATGCGAATTTCAAGCCTTGGGGCGCGGATGCTGGCGCCGATGATAAATATAACCGGACAAGCAGCCAACCGCGATGTTGGTGAAAAATATAGTCAGCCCGAAGCGTGGTTTCATGATATCCTCGGGAATGAATAGAAAGCCGAGCGGCAAAAGGATTGCCGTGCTTATTGCGTATCCGATAAATCCAACTGTCACCGCATGGGTCTTGGGCTTCTTGTTCCGGGTCTTGATCAAATATGCGCCGCTCAGCCCAAAGAAAAGAGCATAAAACACCGCTACGGCAAATGTGTTCTTGTCCTCCGACCAGATCCCCGGGACCACCAATACCGCCGCTATCGAAACCGCAATTATGCCAAGGGCATATCTCATTTGAGCAATCCCGCTTCTTCTTAAACCTAAAAAGCTTAGACCCCCTCCGACGGTTTGTCAAAGATTGCCGGGGATTTGGAGTTAGGGCAGGCCAAGGGGCGATTACAAATTACACATTGGAAAAATCGAAATTCTCTGTGCTCTCGGTGTTATCGGTGGATCGAATTTAATTCAATTTGGGCGTATGCCATACGCCCCTACAGAAAATGAATTCTTCGCGTCCTTTGTAAATATGAAAGCGGGCTGTCCTCCAACGACGGTTTATAATAACCGTCAACAAACGGGGTCGCAAAGCGTAGCCCCAAATAATTTAAGGAGGTACAGCCCAATGACAATGTATCTGGGATTGGATGTTCATGCAAGCGC
>CAIUDS010000543.1 GCA_903897985.1 uncultured delta proteobacterium | reverse complement strand
GCCGGCGATCAAGGACATCCTGATGTGCTATTCGTTCGTGGACAACGCCGCGGCGCGGATCGCGCGGATGCTGGAGGCCGAGGGGTATCCGTCGGTGCACATGCCCAGCACCATGCCGGTCGAGTTCCTGGGCGGCAGGAATTTTATCGGCGAGTTCGCGCACCGCAACGCCGCGGTGGCCGCGGGCCTGGGCACGCGGGGCCGGAATAATTTATTGATCACGCCCCAGTTCGGGGGGCGGCACCGGCTGGCGAGCGTGATCACGGAGGCGGCGCTGGAACCGGACGGACCCTTGAAGGAAGAGGTTTGCACGCATTGCGACAAATGCGTGGAGGTGTGCCCGGTGAACGCGTTCGAGGGCGGGACCGCGGAGAAGCCGGTCGAGGTTTTGAAATGCAAGGCCTATCTCACCCGGCCGCTGCTGGGCGGGATGAGGGTGCGCGACCTGCTCCGGAGCATGTTCACCACCAAGGACTGGATCAGCGAGGTGTCGCAGACGCTCATGCTCGGCTATCACTCGAACTGTCATCTCTGCATGTCGGCGTGCCCGGTGGGGAAAATGAAAAAATGCAATTAGATTTAACGAAAATATTGAGCATCTTCATCGCGCTGTTCGCGATCATAGATCCGTTCGGCGCCATCCCCATTTTTCTGGCCCTAACCAAGGACGCCGCCACCAGCTCGAAACGCAGGATCGCCGCGAAATCCTGTCTGTTCGGGTTCGCGGTCCTGTTGGTCTTCACCTTTGCCGGCAAATACATCCTGGACTTTTTCGGCATTTCGATCACGGCGTTCCAGGTCGGCGGGGGCGTCATCATTTTCATGGCCGGCCTGCCCATGCTCTTCGCCTATCCGCTGGGCATGAAGAGCAAGGAAGCCGAAGTGGCGGAGAGCGCGGAGCGCGGGGATGTCTCGCTGGTGCCGCTGGCCGTGCCCATGCTCGCCGGACCGGGCGCCATCACCACCGTGGTGGTCCTGGCCGAACAGTATAAAATCCTGGCCAGCAAAATGGCCGTGCTCGGCAGTGCGTTCCTGGTCCTGCTTATCACCCTGGTTTTGTTCTGGGAAGCCGAGCGGCTGTTCAAGCTCATCGGCCAGACCGGGCTCAACCTGCTCACCCGCATCATGGGCCTCATCCTGATCGTGCTCGCCGTGCAATACATCCTCTCCGGCGTTAAACAATTCTTCGGGTTATGAGTATCTCCGCCTATACTTTTTCCCTGGGCATCATGATCTGCGCGATCGCGCTCGCGGTTTTGGTCGCCTATCTTGCCCATGCTTCCAAAAGAAAAATCGCCGCGGCGCTGCTTGCCGGCTTCGTCATCGCGGCTTTTAATTTTATAATCGAATGGTTCGGCGCCGAGCATCAGATTTATTCGGTGCATGGCTTGTGGCCGATCGGACATTCCGCGTTATCGTTGAGCCTGGCCTGGATGTTTTTCACCATGAGCTTTGCACTCGGGTCGGAGTTCGTGCGGAAACGGCCCCGGCCGCGGCTCGCGCTTGCGCTGTATCTTGGCTTCGGGATCGTCGCTGGAATTTTGAGCGACTATTTAGGCGAGGTTGAGACCAGGCATTTCACCATGGGTCCGAACGGGAGCTGGATTTATATTTCCGCGATCTGGCTCAGCCTGACCCCGCTCTCGGTTGTTTTTTTCCGGCTCTTTGCGCGCCGCAGTCCTTAATGGTAGAATTAAAAATAACTTCGCGTCAAAAAATTTGAAGTTGGCGGGATGAGCGATGGAGATGGACAAGATCAGCGTTAACCAGGAAAACAAAATTATCGCCACGGTCAGTTATGTCCATAACCGGATCGGGTTCTTCAATCCGCCCTTTTCCTTTACCCACTTTTTCGAGTTGTTCCAGGGTTACCAAGTCCTGGCCGCGCGCCTCCCCCAGGGCTATGACGGCGAACTGCTGAGCCGCGGCCGCGACCGCATCATCCGCTACCGCCTGGCCGCGCGCGAGCCCACCAGCCGCTTCACCATTGCCCATGAGATCGCGCATTCCTTTTTGCACCACGGCAGTAACCACCGCTGCCAGATCTCCCGCCGCTTCCGCATCTACGAGCCGCCCAAGCTCAATCCCAAGGAAATGGAGGCCGACTATTTCGCGCTCGAGCTCCTGGCGCCCATCCCCATGCTCAACCGGATGGTCCCGCCCCTCAAAAAGCTGAGCGGAGAAAAGTTCGGGGAAACCGCCAGCGAGCTGGCCAAGATCTTCGGCATCAACACCATCACCATGCAGGGCCGTTTGCGCGACCTCGCCCAATACCGGAGATGCGATGAAGCCGAGTGGCTCTGACCCCGACTTCAAAAACGGCCCGGAAAGATTTCTCGCCAACCAGATCCTCAAAGAAAACTATCGCTTCCTCTTGAAAACCCGCGACGCCATCCGCAATTGGCTCAAAAGCCGGGGATACCTCGAAATGGTCCTCCCCGCGCTTTCACCCGAGACCGTGCCCGACTTGAACCTCGAATCCTTCCCGGTGAATTTTCAATCGGTGTTCGACCGGCGCAAAAAGCGCCGACTTTTTCTCCAGACCTCGCCCGAACTCCTGCTCAAGCGCATGATGGCCGCGGGCTTTGAAAATATTTTCTATCTCGGCCCGGCCTTCCGGCAAGGCGAATTCAGCGCGCATCATCACCCGGAATTCACCATGGCCGAATGGTATCATAAGGGCGCGGATTACCAATTCCTGATGGCCGAGCTGGAAGCAATGCTTTCGGAACTTTGCGGGATTAAGAAGCCCATTGCTAAAATGACCATGCGCGAGGCCATGAGCAAGGCCGCGGATTTGGATTTTCTGGAACTGACCCGGACCGCCCAACTGGCCCGGCTTCTGGCCGGCAAAATCCCCGGACTCAAGACCTCGGGCATGGACTGGGCGGATTTGTTCGAGTTGGCTTTGGTCGAGTTGCTGGACCCGTGGTTGAAAAACCAGGGCGTGATTTTTATTTACGACTGGCCGGCGCCGTTCGCCATGCAGGGGAAGCTCAAGGATGACGATTCCAGGCTTTGCGAAAGGTTTGAGTTGTATCTGAACGGGATCGAGGTTGCGAACGGCTACACCGAAAATACTCATCCCGAGGAAATGCTTATGCGCCTAAAGGCGGAAATGAAAAAGCGAAAGAAGCTGGGGCGAAGCGAGATTCCGTTGCCGGAAAAATTCCTGGGGAGCCTGCGGCTGGGCCTGCCGCCCTGCGCGGGCGTGTCGCTCGGTCTGGAAAGATTGTGCCTGGCCTTGCTCAGGCTCGAGAGCCTCGACCAACTGATCCCCTTCCGGGAAATCTAACCGCCACCTGTCCGTTCCGCTTTTTCGGCATATTCAAGTTTAGCCGAAATAGAGCGCGAGGTTCTTTAATCCGTATTCCATGGTCTCAGAGAAAGAGAGATTGGTCGCTCTCCGATATTGGACGGCGATAGCGGAGAGGAAGACCAGATCGAAGAGGGGATTGCGGGGGAGTTTGGTCAGGGATTTTATGGCCGATTCCAGGCCGGGGAATTTGATCGCGGGCCAAAAAAGTTTTTGCAGATTTTCCAGTTTGCGGGTTTCAGGCAGGTTGAGGGGACTGGAGTGGAAGTAGCTGGGCGAAAATTTTTTCAGCAAGTCCTTGCGGTCGGCCAATCCTTGTTTAATGATCTCCTCGCCCAGTTCGGTGCCGGGATAGGGCTGGAAGATGGAGAAGCGGGGGAAATCAATTTTGAGTTCGCGGTTGAGGCTGATGGTTTCGAAGCCCTGATCCAAAGTCTCGCCGGGGAGGCCGAGCATGTTATAGCTCAGGACCTTGATGCCGTTTTCCGAGAGCAGCCGCGCCGCGGACTTGATCTGCTCGTCCGATATTTTCCGGCCCAGCACCTGCTCGCGCAAATGGCCGTTCCCGGACTCGATGCCGATCTGGGCGCAGTAGCAGCCGGCTCCGGCGAGCGCTTTGGCCAGTTCCGCGTCCACCTGCTCAGGCCGCAGGTTGATGATGAAAGGCAGGCCGATTTCTTTTCCATAGCGCGCGAACAACTCCCGCGCCATCCCGCGGTCCAAGCCGAAACTGTCATCCACGAAGTTGATGGTCCGGCTGATCGGCTTTAATTCTTTCAATTCCGCGAGGATATTATCCACGCTCCGCTGCCGCACATATTTTCCCCGGCCCGCATAGAACTCGCGCAGCGGGGTGTTGAAGCAATAGCGGCAACTGAACGGGCAGCCCCGGCAGGCGATCACCCGCCGCATGGAGAGGCGCCGGAAAAAGCCGTAGCGCAGATAAAGCGAGCGGTCCGGGAAGGGAAGCGCGTCCAGGTTTTCTCGGAGCGGCGCCGGCGGATTGTATTTCAGTCCGCCGTTTTGCTTGTATCCGAGTCCCGCCACCCGCTCGAAGCCCGAATTATTTCGGCGCGCCAAAACCAGTTGATAAAAACTTTCCTCGGCCTCGCCTTGGAGAATGAAATCCACCGCGGGATGGGCCAGGGCTTCCGGGAAAAAGGTCGGGTGCGGTCCGCCGATCACCACCGGGATTTTCACAACGGCTTTAAGCTTGGCGAGCAGTTCCAGCGCCGGGCGGTGTCCGGCGGAGGGAAGGGACATGGCCAGGAACTCGGGTTTTTCCGCGGCGATTTCCCGTGCGATCTTTTGCGGGGAGCGGGAGATGAGCAGGCTGGAGGAGATGGCTTGGCTTTTGAGAAAAGCGGAGAGGTAGAGCGGTCCGAGATGTTCGAGCCAGTCGGTTTGGAGGAAAAGGATGGTGGTCATGCTTCAGCGGGGATTGAGCGTGATGGAGGCGACCGAGGGTTCCAGCCAGGGCCGGAAGGTGAAGAAGGATTTTTCCGGACAGACCCAGGCCACGATCACGAGGCGGTCGAGGTCGGCGAGGAAACGGGCATTGATGATGACGGCGTTGGAGCCGGCGCGGTAATGGACCTCGGTCCGGAGCACGGTCTCGTTGACCAGTTTTTCGAAGTTGTTGTATTTCAGGCTGACGCCGGGGATCTGCGCGGCCAGATCCTTGACCAGGCTTTCAATCTGGGCCTGGAACTCGTACCCGATTACGACCGCGGTCGGGGTCGGGATCGCCTTGACAAAAATGAAGGCCTCGTAATAGGGGTCCATGAATTTGACATTGAAATAAGGATCATTGTTGTCAATGGTCCAGCCTTTGGGATACTTGAGGGCGAACTTGTTCACCGGGTCCTTGTAAAAAGGCCCAAGCTCATAAACGATCTTGCTGTAATCGCGCCCGGGCAGAGGCCCGACGGGCTTTTCCCCCGTGTTCAGCTTGACATTGATCGAGAGGATCTGGAACGCGACATACTGGTTCTTGGGATCGGCCTGGAGCGCCTGCTCGTAGGCCGTCAAGGCTTCCTTTAATTTGCCCTGCTCGTATAAGCGGTCCCCCGCCTCGATGAAAGGCGCGGCCGGGTTTTGCGGAGGGTTCTGGCCGAGCCCGAGCCGGCCGGGGACCAGCAGGATCAATGGCAGCAGCAAAAGCATGAGCATTTTTATGGCGATTTTATTTTTGAACACAGAGGTCCTCCACCAGTTGTTTGACCGAAGATATTTTTTCCAGTTCCAGGATTTTCGCCGCGATTTCCCTGGCGGCCTTTTCACCCAGGCCCGGCCCGGCCTCGGTCACGAATTTTTTCACCACCAGTTTTTTGCGTTCCTCCAGCGGCCCGCCCGGCCCGCCCTTGGGAATATCCTGGCGGCGCTCGAGGATTTTGCCATCGCGGAGCTTGACAGAAACCTTGGCGCTGAAGGGCATGGTGAAGTTTTCCAGGTCGGCGTCGGCCAGGCTCCAGGTTTTGAAGGTGTCCGGCTCGCTGGCGATCCATCGGCCCACTCGGACGCGGAGGTCGCGGCCCACGGTGAGCAGGGCTTGGGCGCCTTTGCCGCGCAGATAGTCCAGCACCGACTCCAATTCCAGACCCATTCTCCGGCCGTATTGTTTGGCGATGCGGTTCCGGGCCCGGGCCAGCTTCAGGAGGCTCAGGGACCGGAACAGCTCGGTGATCTTGAGGCTCGGGTTCATCTTGCGGATCATCTCGACGGTCAGTTCCAGGTCGTGCACGAGCTTGACCCGGCCCGCGATCAGCTTGATCTGCTCGGCGTCCGGGTTAAGGTTCTCCTCGCGCAACTCTTCGCCGGTCAATTTTTTCTTGAGCAGCGCGATCGCGACATTTCCCGGGATGGAAAAATTTATGCTCACGGGGTTGAGCGGGTCGAAGCTGATCCCCACCTTGCTCAAGTTGTCCATCTCCACGGTCAGCGCGGTCGCCCGCACGGTGATCTCGGTGACGTCCTCCGGGTCCAGGTCCTTGCCGGTGTCGGCTTTATATCCGGCCATGAGGTCCAGCACGGCGTCCACCGTGGTGTCAATGTAGGCGCAGCCCGGATAAATTTTGTAGGCGAGCGTGTCGGTGACCCAGGCTTTGCCCAGGCCCGAGATCATCATGGGCAGGGGATAGTAGCTGAAGTGATTGAGGAACCCCTGGTGGTTTTCCAGAATGTCCAGCGCGCCGGTGAAACCCTTCTCGGCCAGATACGCGGCCTGCAACCCGGTCACGGTCGGGAGCGCGCCGGTGAGCAGCTTCGAGTCCGGGCCCATGAAACCGGGAGGCAAAACATAAGGGGGCTGATAAAAACTGATCGCCAGGGCCTGCGCCGTTTTTTCCGGGCTTAAACCCAGCATCCGCGAGGCCGCGGCGGCCGCGCCGATCAGGTGGATGAAAGACCAGGTCTGGCCGTTGTGCGGTCCGAGGATCACGCTGCCGCCGATGCGGCCCTCGATTTCGTTGGCGATGATTTGCGCGGTCAGGATTTCCCGAGGGTCGGCCTCGAGCGCGGCCCCGAGCAAAAGCGGGACCGAGACCGCGGAATGCCCGGTGTGGCCGAAGGCGAGGTAGTCGTCATAATCCTGGGCCACGCTCAAGCCCGCGGCCGCGAACACCGAGCCCGGGAGCGAGGCCTTTTCGCCGGTCGGGACCAGCAGGCTTTTGCCGGCGCCGTAAAAATGTTTGGCGGTGTCGAGCAGGATTTTTCCGGCCCGGGTGTGGGCGGAGGAATGGATGGCGGCGAGCACGCTCAAAATCTGGAGTTTGGCTTTATCCTTCACCCGGTCCGGGATCTGCTCGAATTTGAGCGCGCTGGCCCACTCGGCGATTTCCGAGATCAGCGTCTTCTGGTTTAAATTTTGCATCCTGCTCCTGAAGCTCCGGTTAGTTGCTCTGGTTCATGGCAAATATTTCAGCCGGTCGTCCCCTTTGGGGATGATCTGGTCATTGACCAGGACATACTCGGAATCGCGGAAAAAGGTTTTGAGGTCCCCGCTTTGTTTATATTGTTCAACTTCCGCCGGCTTTGCGCCCCAGACCAAGACCCCCGATCCTTTTTGCGGCTGAACCTGAATGATCCAGAATTCGATTCCGTTCCGGAACTCGGGGTTTTCGAGCAAAACCAAAAATGCCGCGGCGCTCTGGTCAAGGGCCTTTTTCAAGGAGTAATCGGGGAAATATGCGACCAGGTTGATGGTGGGCGAGATTTCTTTCCAGACCCGGACCTTGTCGTTAAGGAGGCCGGGCAAGGCCTCGGCCAGTTTGGGCGGAACCGGATACTCATCGGCCTGGGCCTGTTTATATTCGGCCTTGGGCGCATTCTGGTTCTCCGGCTTTTCCGGGTTCGGCCGCGCGCAGCCGAATCCCAGGCCCGCGCTCGCGAGCAGGACGATCAAATATTTGAATTTATGCATCATGGCCTCCTTGTTTCCCTCCCCTGCATTCTATTTTAACTCGAGCAGATTCTCAACCACCTTGACCAGCTTCCTGCCCGAGAGGGGCAATTCCAAATACAGATCGCCGCAGGCCGCGCTTTCCGGATCGCGCCTTGGCCGCTCCGGCGCCAGGCACACCACCGGAAGCAATTGGCTTTCCTCCTTGCGCTTCAGCCGCGCATAGACCTCCGCGCTCGAAATCCGCCCCAACTCGGAATGCAGGATAATCAAGTCCGGCCGGTAGGCGTCCAGCCGGGGATGCAGGATTTCCAGGATGACCAGGTCAATATCCCTTTCCAGCAGCAGCTTGCGGGCTTCCTTTTCATCCGCGGCCAGGACCACCCGGCCTCCGCAGACCGCCTCCAGCTTGATCCGCAAGAGTTCCTGGATAAACGGCTCCGGGTCAAGCGCCAGAATTTTGGGGCTGCTTTCGCTCATCGCTTATTTATTCTATCAGCGCCGGGGGCAAAGCTCAATCAAGGTTGAAGAGTTGAAGGGTTGAAAGGTGAAAGGGTGAAGGATTGCAGAAACCTCCCGGCTAGTCAACCAGTTCGAGCCATTTGTGATATTTTTTGATTTTGCCGGCGAGGATGAGGTCGAAATAATTTTGGAGTTTGAGGCTCACGGGGCCGGGGGCCGGGAGCTTATGGTTTTCGATGCGGCAGATAGGCCAGACCTTGCAGGTGGTGGAGCTGAAAAAAGCCTCGTCACAGGCGCGGAGGTCTTGAGGGGTGAGCTTTTTTTGCGCGAGGGGGACTTTGAGGTCGGCGCAGATTTGGAGGATGCTCATGCGGGTGATGCTGAGCAGAATGTGCTCGGGCCGGGAAGTGAGGACGCGGCCGTTTTTGACGATGAACACGCTTTCGGTGGCGCCTTCGGCCACGAACCCGTCGGTGTCGAGCAGGACGGGAGTCTTGAAGCCGCGCTTGCGGACTTCCAGTTTGGCGAGCATGGGGTTCAAGTAATTGGCCGCGGCCTTGGCGTGGACCGGCACCGTGCGCGGGTCCAGCTTGCGCCATTTGCTGATGGCGGCAGTGGCAAAACGGTCTTCGCCGAACTTGCTCATGTTGAAGTCGCGGCCGAACTGGAAGGCGGCGACGGCGACGCTGACTTTATCATCGGTGGGGATCACTTCGAGTCCGAAGCCCGGGTAAAAGACGATCAGCTTGACCAAGCCGTGGCTGACCCGGTTGGCCCGGACGGTTTGCTTGATGGCCTGGGTGAGCCGGTTGCGGGAAAGCGGTATTTTCATCATCAGATCCCGGGCGCTGTGTTCGAGCCGGAGCAGGTGGTCCCTTAAGCGGAATACGGCGACCCCGTTATCGGTTGGGTACACGCTCATCACCTCGAAGATGCCGGAGCCCCGGGCGAACGAGTGGCTGAGTATGTGCACTTTGGCCGCTTTAAAAGCCGTCATTTTCCCATCAATCCAAATCCGCCGGTTCGAAAACAAATTACTCCTCCTTGGGAATTTCTTCCGTCAATTCTTTATCCCCATCCTCGTCCTTGCCGTTAAAGCCGGGCTCCTTGTCCAGCTCGAGCTTGATCAGCCGGTAGCGGAAGGCCCGGAAAGAAAGCCCCAGCATTTCCGCGGCCTGGCTCCTGACTCCGCGGCTCTGGAGCAGGGCTTCCTTGAGCAGCTTGCGCTCGATTTCCTCCAGGGTTTTTTCCAGGTCCAAACCCGTGGGCGGGAGCGTGAGGGAAGCGATCAACCCGAGCGCGGCTTCGCGGCCGCGGACCTTGTCCGGAATGCTTTCCGGCAAAATCACCTCGGTCTGCTCGAGGCTGACCGCGCGCTCGATGACATTTTCGAGTTCGCGCACATTTCCGGGCCAGTTATATTTAAGGAAAAGTTGTTCGGCTTCCTCGGATACCTTCTTGACCGGCTTTTTCAGCTCCTTGGCGTATTTTTCCAGGAAATGCCGGGCCAGGATGGGAATGTCTTCCTTGCGCTCGCGCAGCGGCGGGAGCGGGATCCGGATCACATTGAGCCGGTAATAGAGGTCCTCGCGGAAGCCGCCCTCGGCGATGTATTTTTCCAGGTCGCGGTTGGTCGCGGCGATGATCCGGACATCCACCTTGAGTTCCTGCTCGCCGCCGACCTTGCGAAAAGAGCGGTCTTCAATGACGCGGAGGAGCTTGGCCTGGAGCGCGGGGGTCATCTCGGAGATTTCATCGAGGAAAATGCTGCCGTGGTCGGCGAGTTCGAATACGCCGCGCTTGGTCTGATAGGCGCCGGTGAAGGCGCCGCGGGTGTGGCCGAACAATTCGGATTCGAGCAGGGATTCCGGGATGGAGGCGCAGTTGACCGTGAGCATGGCATAGTTTCGGCGGGGGGAGTTGTAATGGAGGGCTTTGGCGACCAGTTCCTTGCCGGTGCCGCTCTCGCCCGAGATCAGGACATTGCTTTTGGTGGGGGCGACCTGCCGGATCAACTCATAGATTTTGCGCATGGGCTCGCTCAGGCCGATCAATTGCTGGAACCCATACTTGTTTTTCAACTCGCGCTTGAGCTGAATGTTTTCCTCGAGCAGCCGGGCCTTTTCCAGGGCCTTGACGATCACCAGTTGGATCTCGTCCACCTTGAAGGGCTTGCTGATGTAGTCAGAGGCGCCCAGTTTCATCGCCTCGACCGCGCTCTCCGCGCTGCCAAAGGCCGTGACCATGATCACCGGGGCCTCCGGATTGATTTCCTTGCTCCGGCGCAAGACCTCCATCCCGTTCACCCGGGGCATTTTCAGGTCGCAGACCACCAGATTGAACCGGCCCTGTTCGAGCCGTTTAAGGGCGTCCTCGCCGGAGTCCGCGGCCTCGGCCGAATAGCCCATTTTCTCGAGCAGGATTTTAAGGAATTCCCGCATCCCCGGCTCGTCATCAACAACCAACACGCGCTCTTCGCTCACGACCGGTCCTCCCTGGTTTCGAGTCCCGAGTCCGCGGGCAGCCAGATCCGGAAAGACGATCCCTTGCCCGGCTCGCTCGAGACCTCGATGTCTCCTTTCAATTCCTCCAAAATTCTCCAGGTGGTGCTCAGACCCAGGCCGGTGCCGCTGTCCTTGGTGGTGAAGAACGGATCAAAGATCCGGTCCAGGTGTTCCGGCGGCACCCCAACCCCTGAGTCGGTAAAGGTTATCCAGATTCCCGGTCGGGAATCTCTGGTTTCTTTGCCCGCGGAAATCACCAATTTCCCCCCTTTAGGCATCGCCTCCAGGGCATTGTTGACTAGGTTCCAGAAGATTTGTTCCACCAGCCTCGGATCCGATTTTATTATCATATCAGGTTCGGCTTGCAAGGCCAATTCCACATGGTCGGTCCTGGCTTTGATCATCCGGACCAGGTTCAAGAGCAGTTCTCTGATCGGAATGGCTTCGAAGCCGCGCGGCAGAGGCCAGGCATAGAGCAGGAAATCGGTGATCAGGCGGTTAAGGCGTTCGGTCTCGCTGAGCACGATCCCCATCAGGTTGGCGTCCGAGCCTTTCAAGTCGGCGCCCTTTTGCAGGAGTTCGATGGAGCCGCTGATGGCGGCCAGGGGGTTGCGGACTTCATGGGCGATGCCCGCGGCCAGCTTGCCCACCGCGGCCAGCCGGTCCGCCACCCGGAGCCGTTCCTCCATTTTCTCCATTTCCGTGATGTCCGAGATCACGAGCAACTCGCCCAGGGATTGCCCCTCCCGGTTTTCCAGCTTCTGCCAGGACCCTTCCAGGATCAGGTTCCGGCCCGAGCCGTCGGCGAAACTCAGTTTGTTCCGGACCCCCTGCGCGCGGGCCTCGTCCAGGCGGGCGCGCGCCTCCGGGCTGAAAACCTGGTCCAGCGATTTTCCCAGCAACGATTCCGCGCTCCGGCCGATAATCTCCTCGGCCGAGCGGTTGAGGAAAATAATTTTCCCCTGCGGGTCAAAGGTGAACAAGCCCGAGCGGATCGAATGCACGATCGCCTCATTGATGGTTTCCAGCCGGTCCAGGCCGATCTT
>CAIUDS010000542.1 GCA_903897985.1 uncultured delta proteobacterium | reverse complement strand
CTCCGCTCCCGCTCCCATTTCCCGGCCCATCGCTTGATTCTGTCCGGGTTTGGGCCTATACTGTTCCCGTTGGGGTAAAGGGCGTTCCAGCTTGATTTTAGGTTCGAATCCTGTAGCGCCCACCATTTCTATGCCTGTTGAGATCCATGAGCGTGAAGAGCATAGGCATTATCGGAGCCGGACCGGCAGGCAGTTTTGCCGCCTGGCGCTTGAGCCAGGCCGGTTTTCAGGTTCTGCTCTTCGACCCCAAAGCCCCTTGGGACAAACCCTGCGGCGGCGGCTTGACCGCGCCGGTCATGGAACACTTCCCGGAACTGGAAGCGCTCAAACCCCTGGCCAACCCTCATCGGAAAGTGCGCATCCTCGACATCAACAATCATTCCCATGAATTAAACCTTGCCTCCCACATCCAGGTCATATCCCGCAAACCCATGGAGGAGTTTCTGATCCGGCAGGCAACGCAGGCCGGCGCGGTTTTTTCGCGGCGAAAGATTGTGGACTTCTCCATGCGCGACCAGGGCTGGAAGTTGAAAGACGAGCAAGGTGAAACCTTTGAGGTGGATTTCCTGATCGGGGCCGACGGCTGCCAGAGCCTGGTGCGCAGAAAATTCTGCCCGGCCTGGCCCAAGACCGATTATATTTTCACCATCTCGGTCCTGCTCGCGCGCAAGACCACCCTGCCCCTCACCTTCAAATTTTTCCCCGGCCTGCACGGCTATGCCTGGATTTTTCCGGGCCGCGAGACAACCTCTTTCGGCATCGGCGGCAGAAACGACAAAGCCCAGCCGGAACAATTGTTCGCTTTCCTGGAGCAGATGATTGTGGGAGAACCGGAACTAAGGGAAATGCGGCTGATTTTGCGGGATCAGTCCCGGAAGTGGCTGATCCCGGCGCTAAGTTTTTCCGCGCTTCGCGGGCAAAAGGTTGCGGGAGAAAATTGGGCGCTCATCGGCGACGCCTCGGGCGCGGTGAATGCCCTGACCGGCGAAGGACTTTTGTATTCGTTCATGAGCGCGGGGCTGTTGGCAAAGGCTTTAAGCTCGGAGCAGCCGGAGTCGTATCAGCAAAACTGGTGGGCCATGTGCAAGGCCGAAATCCTGGGACCGTCTTTGTGGGAAGCGCTTTTTTTCAAGGACTGGAGCCAGCGACAGGTGAACCGGATCCTCGCGCGAAGCGACACCGGCCGGGAACTGATTGCCGGAATTTTATCCGGAGCCCGGCCGAAACGAACCCAACTGTTTGGGCGGGCGTTCAAGTCCTGGTTGGAGAGCTTCCGCTCCCCCGGCCATTGAACCGGCGGCAGTTATATTGTATAATTTTGATAGATAAATAGGGGTGGCGGACGATAAAGGAGTTATCTTGGCCAAGTCAAAAGTAGCAGTGCTGTTCACCAACCCGGAGCGGGTGAATGAAGACTATGCCCGACTCCTCGACCTGGCCGGATTGAAGCAAACGCTCGACCCGAAAATTCCCGTCATCATCAAGCCCAACATCTCCTGGCACTATTTCTTCCCCGGCGCCAACACCACGCCCTGGCAGATGGAGAGCACCCTCGAGTATCTCAAGCGCAATAACTACCGCGACATTTCCGCGGTCGAGAACAACACCGTGGTGACCAACCCGTTCAAGGGCGAGCGGCTCAACAAGTTCAACCCCGTTTTGAAAAAATATGGAGTGAAGGTCCGGTATAATTTCCGCGCGCAGGACATGAAATGGATCCCCTTTCAGCCCAAGGCCAAGATGATCGCCCTGCCCTCCATCTTCCCCGAAGGCATCCGCGTCCCGGACTTCTTCGTGGGCAAGAACATCATCCATTTGCCCACGGTGAAATGCCATGTCTATACCGGCATGACCGGCGCCATGAAGAACGCCTTCGGCGGCCTGCTCCCGACCAAGCGCCATTACACCCACAGCGTGATCCACGAGACCCTGGTGGACCTGCTGGCGATCCAGAAGGAAATCCATCCCGGCATCTTCGCGGTAATGGACGGCACCGTGGCCGGCAACGGCCCCGGCCCGCGCACCATGTGTCCGATGGATAAAAATGTCATCCTCGCCTCCAGTGACCAGGTCGCGATTGACGCGGTCTCCGCCAAAATGATGGGCTTTGACCCCATGGGCATCAAGTTCATCCGGCTGGCCACCGAGGCCGGCCTGGGCATGGGCGACTTGAGCCAGGTCGAACTCGTAGGCGATGACATCTCCAGGGAAAACTGGGGCTTCGAGGTGGGCTCCAACTGGGCGGCCTCCTTTATCAAACCCTTCTGGTTCAACTCCCGGCTCGCCCGGTTCCAGAAAGTCTTCTTCCACACCCCGCTCGTCTATTTCTTCGTATTCGGCTCCGCCTTTTTCCACGACTACCTCTGGTATCCCTTCAAAGGCAAAGCCCGCGTCAGCGAATGGCTCCAGACCCCATGGGGGAAGAAGTGGCAGACATACGCTGAATAGGAATTCGGCATTCGGAATTTGCGAATTTAACTGACCACCGACCCCTGGCCACTGAACACTGCCCCCCTGCCCCCGTTCCGCCATTTGAGATCGGTTTTTTCTGTGGTATGTTTAGATAAATTATTTAGCGGAGGACTCATGGTCAAACGCGAAGAGAAGCGGGGATTTTTGTTGACCCCCAAGACCAAGGCCAAGCAGGTGAAGTTGGAGGACCATAATCAGCCGGAGCTGTTCCGCGAGATTTTTCCCTACAGCGAGGTCCCGAAAACGCCGTTTGATTTCAAGATGATCGCGCCGGTACCGGCCGAGAAAATCCTGATCACGGACACCACTTTCCGCGACGGGCAGCAGGCGCGCAAACCCTATTCGGTTGAACAAATCGTTAAGCTCTTCCAGCTGATGGGCCGGCTGGGTGGTCCGAACGGAATTATCCGGCAGAGCGAATTTTTTCTGTATTCCAAAAAGGACAAGCAGGCGGTGGAAAAATGCCGCGAGTTGGGATTGAAATTCCCGGAGATCACGGGCTGGATCCGGGCGAAGGCCGAGGACTTCAAGTTGGTCAAGGAAATGGAACTTGCCGAGACCGGAATTTTGACCTCGGCCTCGGACTATCATATTTATCTGAAGCTGAACAAGACGCGGAAGCAGGCGATGGACGATTATTTGGCGATCGCCAAGGAGGCGCTGAATAACGGGATTATCCCGCGCTGTCATTTGGAGGATGCGACCCGGGCGGATTTGTATGGGTTCTGCGTCCCGTTTGCGGAAGAGTTGATGAAGCTGGCGCAGGAATACAAGCAGAAGGTCAAGATCCGGATCTGCGACACCATGGGCTACGGAGTGTCCTATCCCGGGGCCGCGGCGCCGCGGGCGGTGGACAAGTGGGTGCGGGCGATGATAGACGACGCGGGGGTCCCGGGCGACTGGCTCGAGTGGCACGGCCATAACGATTTTCACAAGGTCCTGGTCAACGCGGCCACGGCCTGGCTCTATGGATGCTCCGCGGCGAACGGCACCCTGCTCGGCTGGGGCGAGCGCACCGGCAACCCGCCCCTCGAGGGCCTGATCATGGAATACATTTCCCTCACCGGGTCCTTGAACGGAATTGACCCCACGGTCATCACCGAGATCGCCGACTATTACTCGAAGGAGATCGGCGATTACATTCCGCACAACTACCCGTTCGTGGGCGAGCAGTTCAATGTCACCCAGGCCGGCATCCACGCCGATGGCATGATCAAGAACGAGGAGATCTATAATATTTTCGACACCGGCAAAATTTTGAACCGGCCGGTGGATGTGTTGATCAATGACAAGTCCGGCTCCGCGGGCATCGCCTACTGGATCAACAAGCACTTGAACTTGAAGGGCGACATGCAGGTGGACAAGAAACATCCGGGCGTACTCAAGCTGGCCAAATGGGTCGCGAGCGAATACGACAAGGGCCGCATCACCGCGATCAGCCACAAGGAAATGTATAACCTGGCCAGCAAGTATCTGCCCGAAGTGTTCATCTCCAACTTCGACCGGCTCAAGCGGCATGCCGAGACCCTAGCCGCCCACCTGGTGCAGGGACTGGTCGAAAGCGAAATCGTCCGCCTCTTCAAAATGGACCTGGCCGTTCCTCTGCTCCGGAATTTCCTGGAGGAGAACCCCTTCATCCAATTCGTCTATATCGTGGATGTCAACGGCAAGAAGATCACGCCCAACATCACCCACATCGAGGACCGCGCGCTCTATGAAAAGGCCGGAATGGACTTCGATTACTCCGACCGGCCCTGGTTCCAGAACCCGGTCAAGACCGGCAAGGTCTTTGTCTCAGACTTCTACACCTCCCGCATCACCAACCGCCTCTGCATCACCGTGTCCGGGCCGGTCTATAGCATGACCGAGGAATTGATGGGAATCCTCGGCGCCGACATCCGGTTCGAGGAACTGGTGAAATACGATGAAATGATCCAGAAGCAGAAAGAAGACGGGATTGAGGAACCCAAATCGTGAGCGAGAAGATGAAGAAAAAAAACACCGATAAAATCGCCGGGCCCGGCCGGCTCGACTATCACCAGAGCGTAATCCAGGTCCCGGACCATGTGCTCATCCCCTTTATCATGGGCGACGGCACCGGCCCGGACATCTGGAAAGCCTCGCAGCCGGTGTTCAACACCGCGGTCAAGCACGCTTACCAGGGCACGCGAAAAATATCCTGGCGAGAAATCCTGGCCGGGGAAAAGGCATTCAAGAAAACCGGCAACTGGCTGCCGGAGGAAACCCTGCAAGCGATTAAAGATTTCCATCTCGCCATCAAAGGCCCGCTCACCACGCCGGTGGGCGGCGGCATCCGCAGCATCAATGTCCAGCTCCGGCATGAACTCGAGCTGTATGCCTGCGTAAGGCCGGTGAAATACATCAAAGGCGTGCCCAGCCCGGTCAAGCGGCCGCAGGATGTGGACATGATCATCTTCCGCGAGAACATGGAAGACCTCTATGCCGGGATCGAGTGGCAGCAGGGTTCCAAGGGCGCGGTGAAACTTTTGAACTTTCTGGAGGACACCTTCTGGATAAAAATTTCCGATGACGCCGGGCTCGGGCTCAAACCGATCAGCATCAAGAACACCAAGCGCCTAATGCGCCGCGCCGTCCAATACGCGATTGCCCAGAAGAAGCAAAGCGTCACCATTGTCCACAAAGGCAACATCATGAAGTTCACCGAGGGCGCGTTCCGAAACTGGGCGTATGAAGTGGCCAAGGACGAGTTCGGCGATCAAACCATCACCGAAAAGGAATGCGCGGAAAGATTCCGCGGCAAAGCCCCGGGGGACAAGATTGTCATCAAGGACCGAATTGCGGACGCCATGTTCCAGCAGGTCCTGCTCCGGCCCGCGGAGTATCAGGTGATCGCCGCGCCCAACCTGAACGGCGACTATCTCTCCGACGCCCTTGCCGCGCAAGTGGGCGGCTTGGGCATGGCGCCCGGCGCCAACATCGGCGACACCGCCGCGGTGTTCGAGGCCACCCACGGCACCGCGCCCAAATACGCGGGCAAGGACATGGTCAACCCCGGATCGCTCCTGCTCTCCGGCGCCATGATGTTCGATTACCTGGGCTGGAAGGAAGCCGCACAGTTCGTGCGCCAGGCTATTGAAAAAACCATTTCCCAAAAGATCGTGACCTACGACCTCGCCCGGCAGATGAAGGGCGCCAAGCAAGTGAGTTGCTCCGGGTTTGGCAAGGCCGTGTGCAACAACATCCTCAAACTTAAGGTCTGATGCCGGACGCCGCGGAGTTTGGACAAAGAGCCTTTCAGTTCGCGGCCAGATTCTGCTTTCCTCGTTTGAGCGGCACCCCGGGCGACCGTGACGCCCAGGAACTGATCAAGAAGACCTTCTCCGGCCTCGACCTCGCGCCGGTCGAGGATAAATTTCCGGCGAGTTATCTTATGATCAGCCTTTCCCGGTTTGCCCTGGTGCCGATCGGGATTTTCATTTTTGGGGGCTATTGCTTTTATCTCATGCTTGCTTTTAAGCTTGCCGTGTTTTCTTTCTTGATGGCCTTGTTGCTGGGATTAGGGTTCATGATCTATTGCCAGGGAGTGCCCCATTTCTTGGGGAGGAGAAAAAAACATTGGACCAGCAATATCTTTTCGAGGATCGGAAGCGAATCCCCGGAACAAGAAATTTTACTGGTTGCTCATTATGATTCGAAAAGCCAGACTTTTCCCGCCTGGCTAAGGGTATTGATCTACTATGGAGGAAGCATTCTTTCCCTGATTGGCATCGGAATCTTTTTGGGACAATTTCTCTATATCAATAATTTCGATCTTGAGGAAATAAGATCAAGCCTGAATGTGGTTTGCATTATTCCCGATTATGAACAGTGGTCATATTATTATCATTGGTTCTGGTTCTTTCTGGGCGTGGCCATCATTGATTTCCTTCCCCTGCTCAATCGCCTTGGCAACAGATCCGCCGGCGCCACCGACAACGCCGGAGCCATGGGAGTTATCTTCGAGTTGGCCCGAATTTTTCAATCCGATCCATTGAAAAAGAGCCGGCTCTGGCTGGTCATGACCGGGGCGGAGGAATTGGGACTGCTGGGCGCGAGGGCGTTTATTGAAAATCATGCCGCGGAGTTGGACCCGATAAGAACCATGGTTATCAACCTGGACCTGTTGGGAAGCGACTTTCGGATCAGCGGCCTGAGCCGGCTCGGGTTCCCCGGCATCAAAACCGACCGAGCCTTCAACCAGATGGTGAAAGCCATCGCGGAAAAAAACGGTCTTCCCTTCCGACTCGACCCTTTCTCCATCGGCTTTGCCACCGACGCCTATCCCTTTTTGAAAAAAGGCTATCGCACCATTGACCTCGGGTCCTTCAACCGCTGGTTCCACACCGAGGCCGACACGGTGGACAAGCTGAACCCCGCCAACCTCGGAGATTATGTCCAAGTGATCCAAAGATTGATCCAAGATCTCGACCAAAAATGAACCCTCCTTTCATCATCTCCGCCTCGCGCCGGACCGACATCCCCGCGTTTTACTCCGAATGGTTCATGCACCGGGTCCGCGCGGGCTATTGCAAGGTGCGACACCCGTTCTCGAAAAAGGAGATCCTGGTCTCGCTCAAGCCGGAGGATGTGGTCGGGATCGTTTTCTGGACCAAGAATTTCGAGCCGACGCTGAAATACCTGGACGAACTGGAGCGCCGGGGATTTTTTTACCTGATCCATTACACCATCACCGGCCTGGGCAACAACTTCGAGCCGCGCGTCCCGGCGCTTGAACAATCCCTTGATCTTTTCCGTGGCCTGAGCGAGCGGATCGGAAACGAGCGGATGCTCTGGCGCTTCGATCCGATCGTGATCACGGAAAAGGTCGGCGCGGCGGAAACCCTGGAACGCTTCGATAGTATTGCATCCAAACTCCACGGCCATGCGCGGCGCGTCTATTTCAGCTTCATGCAAGACTATGCGCGAGTGACGAGTAGAATGAAAAGCTATGCACAGACCACGCGCGATCGGGTGCTCGATTCAGATGCGAAAGAAAAATTGATGTTAAGCCAAAGGCTTACCGACTTGGCGCATGCGAAGGGATTGAGTATTCACGCCTGCTGTCAGCCGGACCTGGTTGGATTCGGGATCGAGCCGGCGCATTGCATTGATGCGGCCTTGATGGCACGGCTGACCGGGAAAATTGTCGCGGGCAAGCCCGCCCCCACCCGCAAGTCCTGCGGATGCGATTTCTCGGTTGACCTGGGCGCCTATGACAGCTGCCCGCACTTGTGCTGGTACTGTTACGCCAACAGTCATCCCGCCCCGGTCGGCCGGAATTTTTCCGCTCATCGCATAAAAGGCGAATTTCTGGTAGAATAAGAAATGGAGCCATGAAGCGGCCCGGCATGGGGGAGGCCTGATCCGGACTGTGGTTTTAAGTTGAACTATGGGCGGCAGCAAAAATCAGTTAAAAAATGAAATCGAAAGCGCGGTGCTGTTCACGCTGCAAAAGGATGTGAACGCGCGGCAATTGCCGACCATCGAGAACTGGCCGGCGGTTTGCGATTTCCTGGTCAGCCGCAAGCTGGCCGGAAGATTTTACCGGCACGCACAAACGCAAGACCTGCTCGGCCTCATTCCGGAAGCCGAGCGTGAATCCCTCCGACAGTTTTACCATTTGACCGCGATCAAGAACAAGGTCTTGTTCACGGAACTCAAACGGGTGTGGGAGGGCCTGGAAAGCCCGTTGGTAAACCTGGTCCTGCTCAAGGGCGCCAGCCTGATCCTGCGCGGGGTCTATCTTCCGGGCGAGCGCTATCAAAACGACCTGGATTTTCTGGTGCGCGGGGTGGAAAAACCGGAATTGCGGAAACAGATTTCGGGGCTGAACTACCATTATGTGCAGCATGCGGATCAGCAGGACTGGAGCGAGGAAAACTATGTTTTGGAGGGGAGCAAAGGCGCCGGCGATGTGTTCACGGTGTTCCTCGAATTCCACTGGACCTTCCGGCCCATCAACCGCAGCGGCGGCCAAATCCTGGCGCGGGACCTTTGGGCGGGCGCGGAAGAATTGCGATCCGACGGAAGGAGCTATCGGATCCCGTCGGCCGAGCTCCAATTTTACCAGGCGGGCCTGCATGGGAGCGCGCATCATCCGTTTGACTCGGGCTATTTCTGGGTCGCGCTGATGGACCTGAGCGCGCTGTCGGAAAAGCTCACGCTGAACCCTTCCGCGATCATCGCGTTCGCGGAAAGCCAGGGTCTGGCCGAGCATCTGGGAATAATGAGTTACCTGCTCGCGAACAAGCTGGGGCTGCTGCCCGAGCTCTGGGAGCAATTGGCCGGCCGCAACGCCCAATCCCGGACGCTGATCGAGCAGACCGCGCAGAAAATCTGGCAGGCGCTTTTGAATCCCCGTCCGGTTTCCCTGAGCCATATCATATATCTTTTCGCTCCCACCGAGGCCAAAAACAAGCGCAAGGCCATCCTGGAGCTGGCCGGTTTGAGGAAACACGGCGACGCGGTCTCGGTGGACGGCGTTCACCTGGCCAACCCCCGGCCCGGTTTCTTTTACCTGCTCAGCCACCGGGTCCGGGCGCTCGATTGGGAATTCCTGAAATTGGTCTGGCAGGTCGCCAAATTCTACCGGCGGGTCAAGGTCTATTTCCCCTGGGGCGGCTAAGTTTAATTTAACCGAAAATTGTGCTAAAATATGAAGGCGTTATGTAGGGGTCTTTTGGTTGAAAAAAGCCAGTAGAAAAAAATCGCAAAAAATCGCGGCGGTCCCGCTTTTAAAACCGTGGTTGGCCGACTTAAAAAAAGTTGTCCCCGACCTGAAAAAGGTGTGGGCCAGCGGCAAGCTCAGCTTGGGCGTGTACACGCAAAAGCTGGAGCAGTTGGCCTGCCGCGAGTTGGGCGTAAAAGAGGCGGTCGCGGTCTCGTCCTGCACCAGCGGAATGATCCTGGCGCTCCGGGCCTTGAATATTCACAAAAAAGTGGTGGTCCCGGATTATACTTTTCCGGCCACCAGCCATGTGGTTTTGTGGAATGGCGGCGAGCCTCGGTTCTGCGACATCGGGCTCACGGATTTCACCATTTCTCCGGAAGCCCTGGCCGGGATCAAGGACCCGGCGGTGGAAGCGGTGATCGCGGTGAATATTTTCGGGCTGCCGCCTCGGATTTCCGAGCTCCAAAAAATCTGCCGGGCAAAAGGCTGGAAATTGATCTTCGATTCGGCCCAAGGACTCGGCGCCTCCTACCGGGGCCGCTCGATCGGCGGGTTCGGAGAGGCGGAAATTTTCAGCCTGAGTCCGAGCAAAGTGGTCACCTCGGCCGAGGGCGGTTTGATCACGACCAATAATTCCGGGCTGGCGGAGCGGCTGCGACAGCTACGGGACTACGGCAAGGGTCCGGACAAGGAAGACATGCTGGGAGTGGGTTTAAGCGCGCGCATGAGCGAGTTGTGCGCGGTGGTGGCTTGCCATAATTTTGTCCAGTTGGGGCGGCTGCGCCGGGAGCGGGAACAGCTGGTGGAGCGCTATCGGGAAAAGCTCATGCCCCTGAAAGAAATCGCGTTCCAAAACGGGGATGCCTCCCGCGCGAGCGGGCATAATTATTTCGTATTCCGGATCACGGAGCGCGCCCGGACCACGCGCGACCAGGCGCTTAAGGGCTTGCGGGCCGCGGGCATTGAGTGCAAGCGCTATTTTTATCCGCCGCTTCATCGTTTGAGCGCCTATCGGGGCCAATACCGCGCTCAATGTCCGAACGCGGAAAAGTTAAGCGAACAGGCCCTTGCGGTCCCGCTATACTCGGGCATGAAACTCGCGCAACAGGACCGGGTCATCCGACAAATTTTCGAAATCCTCGGCGAACCATGAAACGACTGCTTAAATATCGCGAATTTTTCTCCGGCCTCATCCACCTGGGGCTGTTCATTGTCATCCTGTTCTTGAGCTTCTGCTTCCGGTTCGAATTTGCCATCTCGTCTCTTTATTGGAAATTTTTTCTCGAATCCCTGCCCATCATCGTGGCCCTTAAATTCGTGATCTTTTATTACTTCTCGGTTTATAAGGCCTCCTGGCGCTATGCCGGCGTTTCCGACTTGTTCAACATCATCAAGGCCGCCACCGCCAGCACCATGACCATGGGCATTATTCTTTATTTCGTGAACCTCGAGGTGGATTTCCCGCGCTCGGTGCTGATCCTGGACTGGATCCTGAGCATCATGCTCGTGGGCGGCGCAAAATTTTTCCTGCGTCTGATCCGCGAGGAAATCTCGACCCTGTTCACCCAAAACGGCGTCGGCCGCAAACTCCTGATCGTGGGCGCGGGGGACGCGGCCGAGACCCTGATCCGGGAACTGAAAAAATACCCGGACTTGAACTATCATGCGGTTGGCTTCGTGGATGACAATCCGGCCAAAATCGGCACCCAACTGCATGGAATCAAAGTCTACGGCCCGATCGCGCAACTGCCCGAACTGGCCTCGTCGCTGGATGCCGATGAAATCCTGATCGCCATCCCGTCCGCGACCGGAGAGCAGATGCGCCGGATCGTGCATTTGGCGGAGGAATGCGACAAGCCGTTCCGGACCATTCCCGGCCTGGACCATTTGATTGACGGCCGGATTACGGTGAACCGGTTCCGCAATGTTGAAATCGAGGATCTGCTCCGGCGGAACCCGGTCAAATTGGACACCACCTCGATCGAGCGGTTTCTAACCGGACGGGTGATCCTGGTGACCGGCGCGGCCGGCAGCATCGGCTCGGAAATCTGCCGCCAGATCATCCGGTTCGGGCCGCGCAGCCTGGTGATGCTGGACCGGGCGGAAACCGCCATGTTCCAGGTTGAGCGCGACCTGGCCCGGTATGTGGAATTGCCCGGCCGGATCGTGGCCAAGATCGGGGATATCTGCGACGAGGGCTGCCTCACCCAGGTCTTCGCGCAATACAAGCCGGAAGTGATTTTCCATTGCGCGGCCTACAAGCATGTGCCCTTGATGGAATTCAACATCCGGGAAGCGATCAAGAACAATATCCTGGGGACCAAAATGCTGGCCAAGCTGGCCAACCGCTTCGGGGTTCAGGCCCTGGTCTTCATTTCCACCGACAAGGCGGTCAACCCCAGCAGCGTGATGGGCGCGAGCAAGCGCGCCGCGGAAAAATACCTTCAGATGTTCTCCCGCCACAGCAAGACCCGGCTGATGATCGTGCGCTTCGGGAATGTTCTCGCCAGCCAAGGCAGCGTGGTGGAAATCTTCCGCAAACAGATCATGGAAGGCGGCCCGATTACGATCACCCATCCGGAGATGCGCCGGTATTTCATGACCATCCCGGAGGCCTCCCAACTGGTTTTGCAAGCGGCCTCCATCGGCAAAGGCGGCGAAATCTATTTCCTGGACATGGGCGAGCCGATCCGGATCATTGATCTGGCGCGGGACCTGATCCACCTGTCCGGACTCAAAGCGGATGATGACATCCAGATCATCTTCACCGGGATTCGCCCCGGGGAGAAGCTGTTCGAGGAACTGCGGTTTGAAGAGGAAAACATGACCCATACGGAACACGAAAAAATTTATCAGTTGAAAATGAACGGCGAATTGACCGCTGAAATCCGGCAGGCGCTGGAAGACTTGAATACGCATTTGTTCGACAAACTCAATGAGGATGAACTCCGGTCCTGGCTGGGTGACATAGTCCCGGAATATATTTCGAGGGACGACCTGCGGAGTGAGCATAAAACAGGGAGGTAACGAATGGATACTCTTGAGCATCGAAAACCCGACCAACTCGCTCCAGGACTTTCGGAGGGCGGGCTTTTTTCTGAAGGGCCCGAGGCCTCGGTCGGCGACTATATCCGGATTTTCAGCCGGAGACGCTGGGCCATCCTGGCGATCTGGGTGGCGGTGATGTCGGTGGCTTTTATTTATAATTTTGTCGCCACGCCCTATTTCATGTCCCGGGCGACCATCATCATCCGGGTGGGCATGCAAACCAATGTCATGAAGGCCAAAGAAATATCTTTCCCCAATGCCTATGCCATGTATGGCGAATTCAACACCAAGACCTCCATCATCACCACGCAGCCGATCCTGAGCGAAGCGGCCAAGAAGCTGATGGAAAAAGGCTATTACCGGCCGCCCAACTTTGACCAGTTGAGCGAAGAGGAAAAACAAGCGGAGTATCGCAGAATCGGGAGCGCTCTGCTCTCATCGGTTTCCTCCAAGGTGATTGAAAAAACCAACCTGGTCTACATTTTTGGCACCGATACCAACCCGAAGCGGGCCGCGGCCATCGCCAACTCGGTGGCGGAGGCCATGGTGGATTATAATGTCCTGGAGCAGGAAATCCTGGCGCTCAACTCGCTCAAATTCCTGGATCAACAACTGGAAGAGGCGCGGCAGCGGGTCAGCGAAAACGAGCGCCGGCTTTTTGAATATAAGCAGAAAAACCAGATTTTCGAGAGTGAACTTGACAAGACCCAGGTGGCCCAACAAAGAGGCGACCTCGCGGTCGAGATCCGGAACCTGGACACCCAGATCAAAATGATCAATGCCCAGATTGACGCGTTGCGCTCCCTGCTCGCGCGCAAGGATTCCAGCAAGTACACCCCGCCCATGATCTACAACCAGCCCGTGGTTCAAACCGCGCCCACAAAGACAAGCGGGGGCAACGCCTTTGAAACCCAGAACAGCGGCGGGGACCCGGTGCTGATGAACCTGCGCCAACAATTGGTGGCGGCGGAAATCAATTACGCCATGTTGACCACCAAATATAAAGACGAGCATCCGCTGG
>CAIUDS010000541.1 GCA_903897985.1 uncultured delta proteobacterium | reverse complement strand
GTGACTAGTGCCCGGGTCGCAAAGGGCTGGGAAATGGTCTGCGCCAGCGTCAAAGGCGCCAGCATGATCCCGAGCAGGTTCACCAGAATAATGCCGGCCACCGCCACCCAGACCACCCACTCGCGGCTGCTGAATATTTTCTGGTAAAGCCAGCTGCCGATGCCGGAGCAAAACAATAACACCCCCAGCACCAGGGCCAGCGCATAGGTCGGATGCCCCAGATAAAGGGCGAACCGCTGGATCATGGGGATTTCGATCATCATGTAGCCGAGCCCGATGAACAGGAAGAAAGGGACCCGGCGCGAGATGCCGCTCTTGAGCGGGGAGCCGGGGCTGAGCCACAGGAGCGGGAACACGATGAAGATGATGGCGAACCCGACCGCCTCGAAGAACTGCAGCCAGAGCACCGGCCCGGCAAAGGCTTCCCTTGAGAAACTCAAAAACGGCCAGTAATAATATTTGTAAAAGAACGGCCGGTCGTCCGTGACCGGGCTGATGTCCAGGACATAGCCCCGGATGAATTCTTTTTCCCGGCCCGCTTTCACCGCCGCGAAAAAGTTCGCGAAATTATCGTCCGCCTTGCCGATCCCCGGGGCATAGCGGACCCACATCTCCGCGATCTGGTGAACCAGGAACCGGAACTCGAAAGTCACCGGCGAGGTCGGATTGTTGGCCGCAAGCTCGGCTTGATAGCGCGCGAGCTCCTCCGGGCTGAAAGCTTTCTTCCGCGCCAGCATCTGGATATACTGGGCCTGTTGGACCAGGATGATGTTGTCCTCCGGATGCGCGATCCCCAGCCGCCTCATGGCTTCCACCGTGAGCACGCACGACCGGAGCATGTTCCGCGCGGGATGCATCTCGATCAGACCGATGCTCAAGACCCCGTCCGGCTTCAGATGTTTCAGGTATTCCTCGTAGGCCTCCACCGTATGGATGTAATTCTCGGCCTGGATATACGCGCCCCATTCCAGCGCCGAGACCGTGTCCACCCCGCTGATCTGGATCAGGTCAAAACTTTCCTCGCTCCGCGCCACATAGCTCCGCCCGTCCGAATGCACCAGCTTTACCCGCGGGTCAGTCGCGACCTCCGGCAAAAATTTCCGCACCGCCTCCAGGACGCTCCCGTTCACCTCGACCCCGGTCACCGAAGCGCTCTCGAAACTCAGCGCGGCCTCTAGGTCCGGCGCCCCGCCCACCCCGATCACCAGAACTTTTTCCGGCCGTTTGCCATACAAAACGAACGCCTGGCCGTATTCGGTGGACGGAAAAAAGGTCTCGCCCTGCGATTTGCTCAAGGTGATCAAGGTGGTGTCCGCGGCCCCGTCAATGGTCAGGGCGCGGTAAAATGCCTTTTGGTCGGCATAGGTAATCCAGGACCGGGAGCTGGAAAAGGCGTCCACCCGGCCCAGCGGGTCCCAGCGCGAAAACTCGAGTTTGAAATCCGGCCAGCGTTTCTGGAACTTGCCGAAGCTCTTGGTGGAAGTCACCTGGAACTTAAACCAGCGCTCCCCCCACCAATATCCGCTCAGACTGAAAATAATCCAGATCACGGCCGCGGCCTTTAACGCCCGGCCCGCGCCCAGGCTGAACAGGAACGCGCCGAGTCCCAGGACCAGACAGGCCAGGATCAGGGCCTTGGGCATGCCCAGGGGCTTCAGGACCGCGAGCGCCAGAATCACCCCGGCCGCGCTCGCAATCAGGTTGATCGCATAGACTCTTCCGATGGCCTCGGCCCGGCCGGCAAAAACCCGGACCAGGATCAGGCCCAGGAAGAAGAAGGGGAAGAAGATGAGTGCGGAGTTTTCGAGCAGGAACCAGATCCCGGGCGGACCGAACTGGAAATCGGAATTGGAGCCCAAGCGGAAAATCAGGATCAGGGAGAGCCCGGCCAGGATGGCAAACCAGCCCGGATTCCGCTTGCGCTTGCCCGCGAACACGCTGTCCCACACCCCGGCCGCGCCGATCCCGAGCAGGGCCATGCTGATCACCAGGTAGGCCAGGTTGTGCCAAAGGATCAGCGAAAAAATCCGCGTGACCAGGATTTCCAGATACAGCAGGACCAGCGATACCAGGAAAAACCCGAGCCAGAAGCCTAAACCGTCTTTTTTCATTATCGCTTTGGATTTTACTTTCATTCCCGCTGCTTGGCAAGCCCTGGCTTTGGAGTGCGGCGGCTTGACGCCGCAGGCAGGATGCCCGCTCCACAATTTGGGCTGCCGCTTATCCGGGAATCAAGGGGGGATTGAACCTGGCTGATTTGATGTTAGAATTATATGGTTAGGCGGGTTTGGGCAAGGGTCTCTCAAGGAGGAACGAATTTTGAAAAAGGATTTTGTCAAAAGTCTGGTTTCATTCTTATTTTTGTTCGCGCTCTCCATCCTGATCTTCTGGTTCTGGAAAACCAGCTCCCAGAAGAAAGTCACCGATGTTGATTACTCCGCCTTTTTCGAATCGGTCAAGACCGGAGAAGTGTCCGAGCTTACCATCATCGGCAACCGGATCGAGGGCAAATACAAGAACGGGAATTATTTCCGCACCATCGGCTCCAAGGAGGACCCCGAGTTGAACAAGCTGCTCACCCAGCAAGAGCTCAAGGTCAGCTACAAGGACGCGGAACGGAACTCCAATATCCTGCAACTTATCACCTGGGTCCTGATCATCGGAGGCTCCATCTTCATCATGTATATCTTTCTCCGCCAGGTCCAGGGCTCGCAGGGAAAGGCCCTCACCTTCGGCCGCGCCAAGCCCAAGCTGTTGGATCAGAACACCAAGAAGGTTACTTTCGAGGATGTGGCCGGGATGGACGAGGTCAAGCAGGAAGTCCAGGAGATCATTGATTTCCTGAGCGACCCCAAAAAATTCACCAAGCTGGGCGGCAAAATCCCCAAGGGAGTCCTGGTGGTCGGGCCGCCCGGCTGCGGCAAGACCCTGCTCGCAACCGCCATCGCCGGCGAGGCCGGGGTGCCCTTCTACAGCATCTCCGGCTCCGAGTTCGTGGAGATGTTCGTGGGCGTGGGCGCGGCGCGCGTGCGCGACCTGTTCTACCAGGCCCGGCGCAACCCGCCCTGCATCATCTTCATTGACGAAATTGACGCGGTGGGTCGTCACCGCGGGGCCGGACTCGGGGGCGGACATGACGAGCGCGAGCAGACCCTGAACCAATTGCTGGTCGAGATGGACGGGGTGGACAACAAGGAAGGCATTATTGTTTTCGCGGCGAGCAACCGGCCGGACATCCTGGATCCGGCGCTCTTGCGCCGGGGCCGCTTCGATCGGCACATCGTGGTGCCCATGCCCGACATCAAGGGCCGCGTCGAAATCCTGAGAGTGCACAGCCGCAACAAGCCGCTCGACGACAATGTTGAACTCGAACGGATTGCCCGGGGCACGCCCGGTTTTTCCGGCGCGGACCTGGCCAACCTGGTCAACGAGGCCACCCTGCTCGCGGCCCGCAAGGAC
>CAIUDS010000540.1 GCA_903897985.1 uncultured delta proteobacterium | reverse complement strand
GTATCGGAACGCCTTTGCCGGGAAGAGGTTGGCGCCCCAAGATCGCTTGTGGATCTGCCAACCAATTACGACAAAAGCCACAATCAGCAATATTAATTGGGTGCGATACTTCTTCTGGTCTACTCCTAATTGGAATCCCATCTTGTCAAAAGCCTACCGCTTTTTATTTAGGGTTGTCAAACGGGTCAGGTTGATTGGAGGGCCGGAACGGATTGAGAATTGGGCGCAATGACGGTTCAGCGGGGCGGGGAGTTTCTTGGAGTCTCTCCGCAAATAATTTTTAACCACCAAGACCCAAAGAATAATTTCTTTTCGTAGGACACAAAGTGTCCCTTGCCTACTCCGCCGTAGTAGCTACGGCTACGAAGGCTGGATGCGCCTTTGGGTCAAGGGACCAGTCCCTTGACCCAATCTATATTGACCCAATCTATATTCTCCGTGCCCTCTGTGTTCTCTGTGGTAAAAGGAATTGAATTCTTTGCGCCCTTCCTGTCCTCCGTAGCCTTGGCGTAGGAGGATGCGCCTTTGCGGTGAAAAAAATTATCCGACTAATAAAAGATGTATATCCATCACATTGGTCCCGGTGGGGCCGGTGATGATGAGGTCTCCGAGCGGGGAGAAAAAATTATAGGAGTCGTTTTCCGCGAGGAATTTTTGCGGGTCCATATTTCTGCTTTTGGCGCGAGCAATGGTTTCGCCGTCGGCGATGGCGCCCGCGGCCTCGGTGGGTCCGTCGGTCCCGTCGGTCCCCGCGGCGAGGAACAGGGCGCCTTTCAGTCCCTCGATTTCCAGCGCGGTCGCCAGGGCCAACTCCTGACTCCTTCCGCCCTTGCCCTTGCCTTGGACGGTGACGGTGGGCTCGCCGCCCAAGATGATACAGGCCGGAGGCTTGACCGGGTTGCCGCTCTTCACGATTTCGCGCAGGATCGCGCCATAGAATTTCCCGAGTTCCCGAGCCTCGCCCGTAACCACGCTCGAGAGCAGGAGGGTGTTGAACCCGAGCTTGTGGCCGGCATAGCGGCAGGATTCGAGCGAACTGCGGTTGCCGCCGACGATCAGGTTCTGGACGCGCGTGAAAACCTGATCGCCGGGCTTGGGGGTTTCTTCGAGCCGGCCCGAAACGCCCCGCTCCAAAACTTGCCGGACCGGGTCCGGGGCCGCGTCCCAGACTTGATGGGACTTGAGCAAGGAGACCGCGTCGCCGTAGGTGCTGGGGTCCGCAATGGTGGGTCCGCTGGCGATGACCTCGAGCTGGTCGCCGATGACATCGGAGAGGACCAGGCTGATCACGGTGGCGGGGAAAAATAATTGGGCGAGCCGGCCGGCCTTGACCCGGGAGAGGTGCTTGCGCACCGCGTTGATCTCCTCGATCGTCATCCCCGACTTGAGCATCGCCTCGGTTACGGCCTGCTTGTCCGAGAGCGAGATGCCCTCGGCCGGCGCGACCAGGAGCGAGGATCCCCCGCCCGAGATCAACACGATTACCAGGTCGTCCTTGCCGATCTTCTTCGAGAACTCGAACAACTCCGCGGTCGCCGTGAGGCCGGCCGCATCCGGGACCGGATGCCCGGCCTCGCGCACCGATATTTTTTTCAAGGGCGCGCCATGTCCATACTTAACGATGACCAGGCCGCCGGCTACGCGCTCGCCCAGGGTTTCCTCCACCGCCTGCGCCATCCTTGCGCTCGCCTTGCCCGCGCCCAGCGCCCAGATGTTTTTGAACTGGTTAAGGAAATAGTCCACCTCGCCGATCTTGAGCAGGTGATCCTTCAGCCGGAAATGCCGGTGCACGGCCTCGAGCGGGTCCGCGGCCCGCAGCCCCTCGGAGAAAATATCCCGGGCAACCTGTTTCAATCCTTCCTTTCCCGCCATGTTCGCCTCCCGCCTGCGCGCAAAAATCCTTCGCCCGATCCCGCCCGACTTTGACTCTATTATAGGTTTAGATTATAATAATAAAAAATGGGTGAAGCGGAACAAAAATTTTGCTCGAGATGCGGCCGGCAAGTGGAAGTGGTTTCGGTTTCCACGGGGGTTGACGGGATCGAGCGGCTGCGCTGCTCCAACTGCGGGGCGTTCCTCGATGCGGAGAGCGTGGACGCGGGTTTCCGCGAGGCGCTGATGTCGAATGAGGACCAGACTCCGTTCAGCGGCGAGAGTATCGGCATCCCGACTTATGACACGGTGGTGGTCGCGGGTTACCGGCCCGATTTGATGAATATCATTGTCAACGAGGTGAGCCGGAAGAACCTGGCCCGCACGGTGATCCCGTGCGAAAACGGGGAAGAGGTGATCCTGAAACTGATCCCGGACCTGAACGGGACCGACGGGAACCACCTCAACCTGCTCATCCTGGATGTGCCCATGCCCTATCTCAACGGCATCAACGCCGCCATCGGCATCCGCGCCATCGAGAAAAACTATTCCGGCCACAGTCCCATCCCCATTCTGTTCCTTACGCGCAAGCCCATTGACGACACTTTCAAAAAGGTTATCAAATACCTGGCCCCGGCCAAATACGCCGGACTCGGGCCCAGCGACAGCGCCAAGGACTTGGTGCCCCGGCTCGCGCGGATCATCGCCCTGCTTTCGCAGGAAGGATGGTAGAAGCAGGGGTCAGG
>CAIUDS010000539.1 GCA_903897985.1 uncultured delta proteobacterium | reverse complement strand
CGCCATCCCTCCCAAGAGATCCTTAAGTTGGCTCACATCCGGGCCGTCAATCGAGGCATTGCCGGAATCGCCCCAGTAGTTGGCGCCGGACAAGGTAGGCTCGGCGGGAAGGATGGTTGGAATGAAAATGAAGAACAGGAATGCGATTAGGCCGATCCCTGCTTTAACCCCGTGGCATTTCCCCTGCTTCATTGTGCCCTCCTTCGGCCTAAAGGTATAGGTCTTAGCTTATAGACTGGTTTCTATTCCTAGATTTTCCGTTTGCATCAAAACTATCATGGCTCGCGCATTATTGTCAAGCAAGCTTTGCTCATTTTCCCCTCTCCCTTTCCCCGGATGATCTATTCCAGGTCTACGGATTTTTTCCCATATTTTTAGGACGCGGGGACCATTCGGAGTGTTTCAAAATTTCAGGGACAGAATCGGTCAAAAAGTATGGCCTTGCTCAATAGCGAAAACCACCTTGTAGGCGATCTTGGCAATCCGATGAGCGTGGATAATCGCCTGCTCCAAGTTTTCCACCGCTTGGATCCGCCAGCCGTTCAGCACTAGAGTTGCGAAATCTTCTACCGCATTTCTACCGGATGACGGTAGAAAATGGGGGTAGAGGGGGTATCAGGGGCGAAAATGGAGGAAAAGGGTTGGAACGAGAAAATCGTCTAATTTCAGATAATTACCTTGAAAATCTTGGTGGGCCACCCGGGACTCGAACCCAGAGCCCGCTGATTAAGAGTCAGCTGCTCTACCAATTGAGCTAGTAGCCCACCCGCGGACCTATCTAATGATAAAAACTATCCCTCAAATGTCAAGGCGCCAAGCGGTCCGCTCAGCGTCGGTTAAGGTCCTCTTCCGCCAGGGTCCTCACAAAGCCCCGCGCCTGCTCCGCGGTCATCACCGGAAAGGGCACCACATAAAGCGCGAAGCCCTTGCCCCCGATTTCCTTTACGATTTTGCGCGCGCCCTCCGCGGTGACATACACCTGGCAAAGTTTCCCGCCGTCGCGGATGCGTTTGAGCAGGGGTAGCCATTCCTCCGGCGGGGGCTCGCCAGCGCCCGGGATCCACTGGATGCCGTCGACTTCCTTCATGGAGAGGAGCAGATCCAGGTGCGCGATCTGGCCCTTGCCGTCCAAATGATAGAAAGTGTGGTCCATTTTCTCGAAGCAGGCCGCGAGGTCGGGCATGACAAATTGCTCGAACATTTTGGGTGAGATCATATAGGACAGGTCGGACTGGAACATATAGCAGCGGCCCGGCGACCAGACTTCGGCCCAGTTGGAGGTTCCGCGGCCGGCTTGCTTGATGATCTGGTAAAGTTCGTCGTAATAGCGGAGCCAGACCCGGGTGATCTCGCGGCCCAGCCGGAGCACCTGGTCCGGCGCTTCATAAAGGTCGAGCAGCAACTGGTTGGCGGTGCGAAAGGATGCGAGGATGTCGAGGTTGCCGCCCAGGTCGGTATGGCAGACCGACACCTTGTCCTCGAAACGCTCGACGGCTCTCTGGGTCAATTCCTTCACCCGCCGCCACCAGGGATTCTCCGGATCAAACTCGAAATGCAAATCTTCCAGCGGCTTCGGCCGGTCCACATCGAACCAGACCGTTCCCTGCTCGGGCCGGCAATGGACATTGGCGGCCAGGAATCCCGCCGCGATCCCCGGCCCGAAATTCGGCCACCACTTGGGCATGGCGTCTCCGTAAAAATATCTGGACTCCAGGTTCTGCTGGAACAGATCGAGCGCCTCGTCCGCGGGCTGGTCAAAGAGAAATTCCTTGGACAAGACTTCCTTGCCCAGCATGATCGGATGAAAAGTCTCGATGATGGTCAGGGGCCGATCAAGTTCGCCTTGCCACCAAGCCGACCAGTCTCGCTGGATCCGTTCCCAGTCCTTCTCGTCAAAATGCAAATTGATACTCACGGTTTTCCTCACCGGCAAAAATTTCTTGTATTCAAAACCTTAATATATCGAGGATCGGATGTAAAGCGCGCGGTTAAAAAAATCGCTGTTGACGGCGAGGCTGGAAAAATGCTAGAAATGGAGCAAAGGAGAGAATGATGGACTGGGAAAAATATTTGAGGGAAGAGGCGCTCACGGATTATGAGAAGTATGTTTCGCCGGGCAAATTAAGGACCTACCGGTTCCTGGGATTTGACTTCATCCCGGTGAAAAATGAAGGGGTCTGGATTCATGACCATAAGGGCAGGAAATATGTGAACTGCCGCTCGAGCGGAGGGGTGTTCAATTTCGGGCACCGGCCGCAGGAGTTGATTGACGAACTGGAAAAGGCGCTCGAACTTTTCGACATCGGCGACCACCTGCTCATGAGCGGCGCCCGGGCCGCGCTCGCGAAAAAACTGGCCGAGCTTACTCCCGGCGACATTCAATACACGGTGTTCGGCGTGGGCGGGGGCGAGGCCGTGGACCTGGCGATCAAGCTCAGCCGGGCGCACACCTCGCGGCCCAAGGTGATCAGCGCGTTCGGCGGCTATCACGGCCACACCGGGTTTGCGCTTGCGACCGGCGACGAGGACTTCAAGAAATATTTCGGCCCGCTCGCGCCCGGCTTTGTCCAGGTCCCGTTCGGTGACCTTAAGGCCCTGGAAAAGGAAATGGACGAAACCACGGCCGCGGTGATTTTCGAGACCATCCCCGCGACCTACGGGATCAAAATCCCGCCCGCGGATTTTTTTCCCGGCGTGAGAAAACTCTGCGACCAACGCGGCGCGGTGATGATTGACGATGAGGTGCAGGCGGGCTTGGGCCGGACCGGGAGGTTGTGGGCGATCGAGGAATATGATGTGGTCCCGGACATCATGGTGATGGGCAAGGGACTTTCCGGCGCCGTCTATCCCATGAGCGCGACCTGTTTCCGGCCGTTCCTCAACAAATTCTTCGAGGAACACCCCTTCATCCATGTTTCCACCATGGGCGGGTCCGAAGTAGGTTGCTTGGTCACGCTCAAGGTCCTGGAGCTGACCGGCAAACCGGAATTCCTGGCCGCGGTCCGTAAAAAGTCGGAGCTGTTCGCAAAAGGACTGGCCGAGCTCAAGGGCAAACACCCGAAGCTGGTCCGGGAAAACCGGTGCAAGGGCCTGATGATCGGGATCGGGATGGCGGATGCGAAGTATGGTCCCTTGCTGACCATGGCCCTGGCCAAAAACGGCGTGATCGCGCTCTTCGCGCACAACGACCCCAGCGCCATGATCATCATGCCCCCGCTCATCATCAGCGAGGCCGAGATCGCGTTTGTGCTTGAGGCCCTGGAAAAGAGTTTCAGCGAACTGGAGAATTTTTCAGCTTGAAGCGGGAACTATCAGAGCTGGCGGAACAGACCGAGCGGAAAATAAACCAACTGCTCCGCATCCTCCATGAGCAGGGCTCCGACCCCAAGTTGCGAGAAAAACTTAAGCCCGATTTGCTCGCGCTCCACTCCGCGGACCTGCCCCGGCCGGACCGGCTCGAGCTCGAAGACCTGCGCCGCGCCTTGTCCGGCGAGAAACGGCGGCTGCGGCGGTTGATCCGGGAGCTCGAGACGCCTCGGCAAGAGCCGCTCGCGGTCAAGATTCTGGGGATCGGCGAGATCACCACCACCATCGAGCTTAAGGGCGAGGGCGCGCCGAGGAGGCGCCGGCCGGGAGACCAGCAATGGATCGGGCTTGCGATCAAGAAGGCCCCGAGCTTCCCCGATAAAAACAGCGCGGAGAATTATCAAACAATCTGCTACGAATATGAAAATTTCCTCAGCCGGAACCTGGAAATACAAACTCCCTATGCGGAGCACCGGCTGCTGCCGGGCAAGGATGGCCGCTGGCTGGTCTATAATCTGCAGGAACGGCTGCCGAGCGAGGCGATTGCCTGCCTGATCATCCAGGTGGCCGCGCCGGAAATGATCGAGCGGGTTTTTCTCAGGCTGCTCCTGGAGATGCGGAAGATTTTTTTATGGAACCGCGCGCATCCGGAATACCGGATCGGTTTTGACGGCCAGATCCCGAACTGGGCCTTTGTCCGGTTCGGGCCGGACCACCCGGTGATCGAGCCGGAGGAGCCGCTGCTTTATGTTGACACCACGACGCCGCTGATCCGGAGGCACGGGGAGGAACAGCTGGACACGGAAATTTTCATCAAGAGCATCCCGCTGTTCCTCCGGCCGATTGTGCGCCGGACCTTGCTCAAGGAGGTGCTGGACCGCTACTACCGGCCCCGGGATGTGATGCTGGACCTGATCGCGAGTTTCATCACCCACCACCGGCCGGACCTGGTGCCGCGGATGGTCGAGCTCGCCAACGCTTGGCTCAAGGACAACCTTTCCGAACTGGAACTCCCGCCTTACACCGCCAAAGAGATTGCGGCCTACAACCGCCAAGATGTCCTGATTTGGAAATTCTTCCGCCAGATGAAACGGATGGACCGGTTCATCACCGAGAAAATTCTCGGCAAGACTTATGAGCAGCGACTGCCCCAAGGCTCGCCCCGGAACTGGGAGAACCTGGTGGGCGCGGGCGGAAAGGGTCTGACTTTGCCGGAGTCTTTGCGGACTTTAAGCAGGGATCGCAAACCCGGGGCATGAACCGGGAGCGGGACCGGCTGCTTTGACTCAGGGCTCAATCGGTTTGTTGCCGCCCGTGGAATCCGAATGCTCGGGAGTTATGGGCTTGCTCGACTCGGGGCCGGCGGCAGGAGGATTGACACCCGCTCCCGAGAATTTCCGATACTGGTCCAGCGGCGTGATGTCCGCGGAGCCGCACTCGCGGCAAAAATGCCGGGCCGGCTGGAACAGTTGATAGACCATGAGCCCGGCGACCACGAGGAACAGGGGCCAGAAATAAATCCCGCCGATAATCAACGCCAGGGAGGAGAGCCGCATGAGCCATCCGGCGCCCCGGACCAGGGACTTGCCCTCGGCATTGCAGTTGTTGCAGTGGACCGGTTTGGGAACCAGGAAAACCGCCATGGACCACCTCCTCCATAATTCCGCGCGTTTATATTTTATCCGGGCTTCTTTGCTGGAGCAAACCCGGTTTTCTTGCCATCGCCTTTTTGATTTGCAGGATCACCGGGATCAGGAGCAGGCCAGCCTTTGGTTATTGTCCCGCCAGATGGCATTGGGACAGATTGGCTCAAACCGTTTCCCGTTCTCCTTGGTGCCGCAGACTGGGTTGATGGGTTTCTCCACCTCCTGTGAGGCTCAGGGCCTGCTGGGCCAGAATGGCATCGTCATGAGTCATTGTAATGATCACCTTTTTGAGCTCTTCTTCAGTCATAAGCAATGACAGCTGCAGCCCTTGCAGTCTATCTCTATGATCCCACTCATTTATACCAATCATCTCTCCCTGTTTATGTGGATGACCGTCGCAGGAGGGAATCCGTTGAAGCATGTCGATGATGCATGCGAGTATGCTCCGATGTTCTCGGAGTAGACAAGATCATCGATCTCAAGCTCCGGAAGCTCTGCGGCCAGCGTTATCGTGTCGAAGGCGTCGCAGGTAGGCCCGAACACTGCGCTTATCTGCCGAGGGCCTTCCTTGAATGCCCACACCGGGTAATTGCAGTGGTCGAAGACCTGGCCGGAGTAAGTGTGGTAGACTCCGTCATTGATGTAATAGCACATCTTCCCGTCCCTGACCGCCTTCCCGATAACTTTCGCCACTGAATAGCATGCGGTCGCGACGATGAACCTGCCTGGTTCTGCCAGAATCTCCATATCCGGCGGGAAAAGCCGGTTTATCTCTGAATTCAGCTTCTTCGCGAGGACCTTGAAGGCCTTGACCTTATGGTCGTACCTCACCGGGAAACCGCCGCCTATGTCGAGTATCTTGATCCTCCTGCCGACCCTTGTCTCTACTTCTTTTATTATGTTGGCAGAGAGCTGCAGAGCCTGCATATAGTTCTCGAAGTTCGTGCACTGGCTGCCGACGTGGAAGCTCAGGCCCTCAACTACCAGGCCCATATTGAAAGCTTCGATGATGAGATCAACGGCCTCGCCAGGATGCGCGCCGAACTTCGAGGAGAGTTCGACCATGGACCCGGTGTTAGGCACCCTTATCCTCAATGCCAGGCCTGCATGCGGAGCATGCTTCTTTATCTTCTTCAGCTCCTCGATGTTGTCGTAAGTGACCAAGGGCTTGTACTTGTCAAGCTTCTCCAGGGTCTCTGCAGGCTTTATGGTATTTGCGTAGATTATCTTGTCCCAGATGAAATCCTGCCTCTCTTTCTCAGGCAGTCCCTTGATGTATTCAAAGACCATCATTAACTCCGGCATGGATGCGACGTCGAAGCTCGAGCCGATGTTGTACAGGGTCGTTATTATCTCAGGATAGGAGTTGACCTAGACCGCGAAATAGGCCTGGACCCGAGGGAGATGCTTCTTGAATTCCCTGTAATTCTCCCTGATCTTCGCATGATCTATGACGAACAGAGGCGTTCCGTGCTCCTGCGCAAGGTTGAGCAGGATCTCCTTCATCTCCGGGGTCATGCTGGAGACATATTCAGCGCCGTTCTCAGTCGCGTCTTTCTTGTCTTCAGCCTTGAGGTCTTTCTTTTCTTCCATCTTTGCGTACCTCCTTATGGGACGAACAAGAAGTTCTGAAACTGCCAGACGTCGCCCGTGTCATGCTGGTTAGCGGGGTTCTCCTTGAAATAGATTTTCCGGTTCTTCAAGGGGGTCCAGTCCGAAGGCACGGAGACGAACTCGCCGAGGTAAGGCTTGGCGATGTCCAGCACGAAGTCGTGAGGCAGGTCATCCGGAAGATTCAGTCCTTTCCTGGGGTTCGAGATCATCCACAGGCAGGCGGTCACCACGCCGAGCGCGACCTGGATGGTCGTTGCGTTCTGGCCGGGCACTAATCTCCTCGCCTCCTCTATGCTGAGGATGCTGCCGGTCCACCAGGAGCCGAATTTATGGCCCATGAGCAAGGCGCCGAGTATGTCCTCGCCTTTGGTTATCTCATCGTTCATGATCCTGACCTTGGGCTGCATCTCATAGTTCCTGCCTCTCAATTCATGGATCGAGACGATGGTCTCGTGGCAGGGCATGTAGGCATAATGGACGGTCGGCCGGTAGATGGCCTTGCCGTCTTTCCACACGGTCAGCCGGTCAGAGATGCCGAAGGCCTCTCCGTGCCTTATGACCATGCCGACAATCTCCTGGTCAGGTATCCATGACCTGACCCAGGTGTTCATGCCCATCTGCGCGAGGAATATCTGGTTCTTCGGACCGACTGGAGGAAGATGCGCCAAGGGAGGCAGGGTCTTCTCATGAGTGCCCCATCCCATCTCTGCTGGAGCAGTGCCCTCTTCCCTGAGGCCTTCGATGCTCCATGTGCCTACAAACTCATCGACTTCCTTGGGCTTGTGCGTTATCTGAGTGTCCCTCTCCGAGCAGTGGATGACCTTGACTCCAAGCGCCATGGCAAGCTCCGGGAAATTCTTTTCCT
>CAIUDS010000538.1 GCA_903897985.1 uncultured delta proteobacterium | reverse complement strand
CGCTCCAAATAACTGGCTTGCCAATGCTGGAGCAAGTATTTTCAGAAACAAAATCCTTTCTGAAGGCGAAATTATTAAGCTAATTGACTTTGGCGATTTCAAAGTTTTCAAAGATGCGGGAATTCAAACGATGATCTTTATTTTCCAAAGGCGTAATCCAAGAAAATCATATAATGTCGCTTATGCAAAAGTTACAGATAAAAATATCGGAGAAAACACCGTCAGTGGCCTACTGCAATCCAATTTGAAATTTACAAAGGACGGGGTGGTCAATTTTGCTGCGACCATAAAGCCAAAAGAGCTAGTTGGTAAAAATATCGTCTTCGTTAAAAAATTAACCGAAGATATTCTGGCGAAGATAGAAGCGAAGCATAATTTTTATTTGACCGACAGTGAGGTGGCGCAAGGAATTGTTGCTGCACCTGATAAATACTTTATTGTTAATGACCTATCAAAATTTAATAAAGATGAAAAGGATTTCCTGAAACTATTTTATACTTCTACCGCTCGATATTCACTCTTAAGATCAGACGTTTATATTTTCTATCTGTCTGACAAAAACTTTAGCGATAAAAATATTGAAGATTACCCGAATATCAAAAATCATTTTGAGCAATATAAAAAGGAACTCAAAGCTGCAAAAATTAAATACGGAACGCCAAACAAACCATACTTTTATCTTCATAGAGAAAGAGACGAAAAGTTTTTCAAAAAAGGCCCAAAAGTGGCGGGCCAAACAAGAACTACATTTCCAAGTTTCCTTTATACGGAAGAAGATTATTATGGCTCTCGCGCGATGAATTTCATTAAAACAGAAAGAATCAATTTGAAATTTTTAACCGGAATATTGAATTCGCGGCTTTCCTACTTCTGGTTAAAGAACAAAGGCAAACAGCTTGGCGACTTGCTCCAAATTGATACGGGGCCTTTGTTGAACATTCCTTTGCTCAAGCCGGACGAAAATACGCAACAACGAATATCCTTGCTTGTCGAAAAGATGATGGAATTACAGGAAGAGTTACACGAGACTTCCCCAAATACTGACAAATGGCATTCTTTGAAAACTGAAATCGCAAAACTTGACCGCCAGATAGACAAGCAGTTTTATGAGCTTTATGGATTGACGGAAGAGGAGATCAATGTTGTGGAAGGACAAAAATAGGATTCACCGCAGAGGCGCAGCTTACACAGAGAATTAATATTAGGATAAGGGCTTTTTGATTTCGTTAATTAAAATTAACATGCTGGGAGTTGGAAAATGGTGCTAAAAACATTTTCAGATAATTTGAAAGTGATGGGTGAATCTATCAAAAAAAACTTTTCGGTTCTGATCAATGATTATTCTAGTCTAAAACGAAATATTCCCGATTATAATAGCGCTATTTATTCGATACAAGAATGGAAATATTCATGGGGAGATTTGCCGTTAGAGGGCAAGCGTTATCAATCGGGTTTGTTAACTGATTTTAATAAATTCATCAATCTTATAAAAGCACTTATCAAAGATTTAAATGAAGATTATTTGAGAATCTTTGATGATGCTAATGCAGCTATATCAAGTAATATGAAACAAGATTCTTTTTTATATTATGAGACAAAAGAAGAAATTATAAAAGCGACAAACGATGAGATAGATAAAATGACACAATTGATAGATTATTTAGATTCAACTGAAAACGAAAATATATATGTTTCTGATACGAGCGCATTGATCTATAATCCTCAGATTGAAAGCTGGATCTTTGATGATGTTGAAAAATTCATTATAATTCTAACGCCTACCATACTTTCTGAACTAGACAAGCTCAAAATAAATCATAGAAATCAGGAAGTGAGAGAGAAAGCGGAATCCCTAATAAAAAGGATTAAAGAATTCGGAAGACGAGGATCGCTCCAAGTTGGTGTACCTATCGCTAAGGATAAAATCTATATTCGTTGTTTAGCCGTTGAACCGAATATGATAAATTCCCTGCCCTGGCTAGACGAAAAAAACAATGATGATCGGTTTATAGCTTCTGTTTTCGAAATAATGCGTAATAACATAAGATCCTCTGTTGTCCTAGTAACAAAGGACATCAATATGCAAAATAAGGCTGAATTTGCATTCATACCATTTTGCGAGCCTCCGGAAATTGAAAAAACATTGAATCCGGGTTTCAGCCCTTTATCTGAAATTTGACGGCGGGAGGGATTGTTTCGGTTTTCGCGTTGAAGAAATTCTCTGCGTTCTTTGCGCCTTTGCGGTGAACAATCACCCTCTCCCTATCCCTCTCCCCTCAAGGGCGAGGGAATAATTGAATTCTTTGCGACCTTTGCGGTGAAATAGAATTCTCATCTCGCGGGATAATTTTTGCCGGTGATTTGTTTCCAGGTTTGGCCGGCCTCTTTTTGCAGGCGGCGGTTGTCGGACTGAGATCCGGCGAGCTTGTCGGGATCGTGGGTAAGCACGAATTCCAGGTCTGAGAGCGCCTTTTGTTTGTTGGGCTCGTCTCCGAGCTTCAGATATACCCCGGCCCGGGTGGTGTAGTTGCCGAAATAATTCGGTTCCATTTCGATGCCCTTATCAAGATAGGGCAGGATGATTTCGGGGGAATATCCGAGCCGGGCGGAAAGCCAGACCGGCACGGTGCTGACCACCACGGCGTAGGTGCGGAAGACCGCGCCGTATTCATAATAGGGATCCACCGCGGCGACCTGGTCGGTGAGTTTGAACACCTCGGGCAGGACCACGGCGCCTTTGAGCCAGCTACCCAGCGAGGCCTCGGTGAGGATAATGTTGCTGAGCCAATAATTTCCGGCCACGCTGTTCGGGTCAAGGGCGATGGCCTTCTGACAGGCCTGCTTGCCTTCGGCGAGGACTTTTTCCATCTCGGCTTTTTGTTCCTTCGTGTCCCGGGGCATGAAATTGGTCCGGTTCCAGAGCGCCATGCCCAGGCCGGACCAGGCCCGGTCATAATTGGGCGCGACCTTGGCCGCCTCCCGGAACAGCGCGAGGGCCTCGTCTTCGTCCTTCACGCAATCGGCCTGCGCGTTCAAGGCTTCGGCCTGCTTGATCACAAGCGCAGCTTGTTCTTCTTCAGTACTCAGCTTCCTCGGAGGTTTCTTCCTCGCCTCCAGACTCCGCTGCGCATAAACCTCGGCCTCCGCGCGCGCGTTCACGACCTTGGGGTCTTCGGCCGCGAAGAGCGCGCTTGAGCAAAGAACCCAGGCAACCGCAAACCCTGCCAACTTTCTCATCTTAAGCAAACTATATACCATTTGATTGCCGTAAAAACAAGGATTAACACGGCTTTGGGTTTGGAGTATAATTTCGGCGGAGGAGAGATGACAAAGCCCCGCACAATTTTTCGCGAGCCACTGTTCTGGCTGGCGATGCTGGTGGCGGGTTTTGTTCTCAGCCTCACGCTCTGGTTCAACCTGGGGATGGACCAGGCGATCTACGCTTATGTGGCCTGGGTTTGGAGGACCTATCATCTGGCGCCGTATCTCGGGGTATGGAACCACAATTTCCCGGGCATTTATTTTTTCCACTGGCTGAGCCAGGAAATTTTCGGGGAGACACCGTTCGGCTTCCGGCTGTTGGATTTTTTGCTCCAGCTGACTTCCGCGGGCATGATCTTTTATCTGGCGCGCAGGCTCTCGGGATTTCCTCTCGCGGGATTTTTGGGCGCGGTCTTTTTCGCGATTTATTACTACGGCATGGGCGCAGGCGGGGACGGCAACAAGGAGGCCATGGTCGGATGGGTGTTCCTGCTCGCGCTCACCCTGGCCATGACGCTGGAACGGAAGCCGTTACTCAGAGCCGGCACGGTCGGTCTTGCCCTGGGATTCGCCTTTCTGCTTAAGCCCACCTATGGGCTGTCCTGGCCGGTGTTCGGGATTTATTTCATGGCCCACGGCATCAAGGCCAAAGAGGGGCGCATTTGGCTCTCGCTGATATTGTTTTCGTTTTTTTGTCTGGCGCCCGCTCTGGCGGTGCTCGCCTGGTATTGGCATTTGAATTATTTGCGCGAGCTATATCAGATCCTGATCCAATACAATTCGGAGATTTACGGGAAGATGGCCGCGCCGGAAACGGTGTCCGGCATCTGGCGGCGGACGATTTTGCCGCAACTTATTTTAAGGGAACAGCCCCTGCTCTTGTTTTCGGCGCTCTTGATGATTGCGGCCGAACTCCTCGGACGCAAGACCGTAAAGGACAAGAATCTTTTCGGGCTTCTGTTCGCCCTGATTGGGATCGGCCTGTTCAGCTATCGTTTCCAGGGCAAGTTTTTCGACTATCACCAGATGGTGTTCTGGGGGCTGATGACGATCTATTCCGGGGCCGGCTGCGCCGAGCTCATGAACCTGGCCGGGAAAAGGCTGGGGCGGGTTGCAGGAAAGGTTTTTAGTTTGACGGTCAGCCTGGGCCTGATCGCTTTGATGGCCGGGCAGGTCAATCCCTGGCTCAGAAATTTTGCCACGCATTATTGCTTCCGCGGCCTCGACCACGCCTATTCAGCCGGGTTCAACACCGAGAACGACCTGCAATGGACCGCGGATTATTTCGAGACCGCGCAATATTTGAAGCCGCTGCTGAAAGCGGACGACACCCTGGTTATTTTCGGGGGCTACCCGATGATCCCGTATTTGCTGCGCCGGAGAATGCCGACCTGGTTCCCATGCACCCATCAACTGGTCCAGGTCCGCTACGACCGCGGCCTAGAGCCCCTGCAAAAAGAATGGATCCGGCGCTACACCGACGAAATCATCGCGGCCCGGCCTCGGTTTTTCCTGCTTAACGAGCGGTTCCCCGGCTCCCGCTCAAGGCTCATCGCCTTCGCCACGGCCGACCTCGACCAATGCCTGGCCGAGCAGTTCCCGGAACTCCACCGTTTTTTCATTGCCAACTACCGTTTGCGGACCAAGCTGGGCCGGGTGAGGATTTACGAACTCAAACCAGGGGGATGAATCCATTCGACGCCCGCGGCGATTCCCGGAGCGATGAAGGGCATGTCAAAGGCCAAAATTTTTATCTTCCCGTCTGATTGCCCCTCGCCGGCTCAAAGCAACGGTAAAGATATACGAAATTTTCCTCCGGCCCGGCGCTTTCCCAGACCTTTTCCAGCGAACAGGCTTTCCGGAGGAGTTCAGTATTCCTGGCGGACCAGCTAAAGCGATGGCTGGCCACCACCAGTTTGCCGTCCAAGTCCTTCCCCGTCAGCTCTTCGTGGCCCAGAAAAGGATCCGCGTATCGGTCGTAATAGCGGTATTCATAAGCGCCCAGCCCGAACGAAATCACATCCCGGCCGGGGTAGTTGTGGCTGATATATTTCGCCGCATCCTTGAAACCCTGCTTGCCCAACTGGTAATACCGGATCAGACTCAAGGCCAGAAAGAGGCAATAGACGGCCGCCATGAAGCCGGCCGCGTGGTTCTTACGCAAACGGGTCGTCCGGGCGGATATATTCTCGCCGATCCATTCCATAGCCGCGGCCGCGGCGAGGAAAAAGAAGGGGATGAGGAATGACAGGAACCGGGCATAAATAAAGATTCGGAGGACCCAGGTTGCGAGGATGAGGAAAGCCGCGGAAGCGAGATATAAGAAGACCAGCCCGGGCCATTTTTTGTAAAGCCGGGGCAGGCCGACGAGGAAAAGGATGGCGGCGCCAACGGCGAAACTCAGCCAATGGGTTCCGGCCAATAATTCGATCGTATCCTTGGCGAATTGCAGGTTGAGCCAGTGGAAAGAAATATCCTTGCCCCGCAGCTGGTAATATTTCAGCAGTTGCGAAAGGCCGGGGGCGTAAAGCGCCATCGAGATCAAGGCCGCGGGGAGCGGCAGGAAATATTTCCGCGGCTTTAAAGGCTTGCCCGATCGGACCAGGCGGACCATGGCGTAAGCGAACTGGGCGGCGATGATGAAGCCGGTGTAAAAATAAAAATAGCACGCGATCGCGGAGCAGATCACATATAGCCCGCCGGGGTTGCGCTCCGGCCGCTCGAGCCATGAGAGGAAAAAAATATTCGAGAGCGCGGAGAACAGGATGAACCCGGCATAGCCCCGGGCGTCTTGCGAAAACCAGACCGGCCAGAAGGAGAGCGCCAGGAACAGGCTCGCGGCAAAGGACACGAACCTGGAGAAACGCTTGCGCCAGAAAAGATATAGGAGCGGCGGGGTGAGGCCGCCTAAAATCAGGCTGGGCAGCCGCAGGCTCCATTCATGGAGACCGAAAATGCCGATGGAGAGCTTGGCCAGCAAGGTGAACAGGATGTGGTTGTTTGGGACCGGCAGGGAAGTCAGGATCTGTTGATAACTCGAGAAGACAAACCGGAGCAGGGTGTGGAGTTCGTCATACCAGAAGCCCTGGTTGATGCGGATCAGGCGGACCAGGAACGAAACCGCCAGAAGCGCCCAAAAGAAAATCCCGGTTTGCTTCTTATTCGCTTCCATTACCATGCCCTTGGTTCAGGCAATTATAAAGATAGACCGCGCAGTCCTCGTCTCCGGCGCTGGGCCAAACTTTTTCCGGCCTGCAGACTTGGGCGATCATCATTTTATTGTGCGCGGTCCAGTTGGAGGGGAACGATGCCACCACCATTTTGCCCCTGAGCTTGCCGGCCTTGAGCGATTGGTTGACGGTAAAAACCTCGACCTGCGGGAGGTAGAGCCGGAAATAATCAGCGGCCAGGCCGTAAGAAATCACCGGCGTTTCCGGATAATGCTCCTGGAGATATTGGCTGGCGGATTTGAAACCCTGCTTTCCCAGCGCGTAATATCTGGCCAGACTGATCAGCATCGCCAGCGATATTAAAGCCATCAGGCCGGGCCGCAGGATCCCGGCACGGATCCGCCGGTATTTTGAGCCGACCGTTTCGGACAGGACCTCCACGCTCTGGGCCAGGGCCAGGCAGAAAAAAGGGATTAGAAAGGACAGGAACCGGGCATAAATGAAAATATGGAGCACGAAAGTGGCAAGGATCAGCAAAATGGCCGGGAGCAGATAGAGCCAGAAAAGGCCCGGGCATTTTCTGGACAAATAAATGAACCCGGGCAGGGAGAGCAGAAGGCCGGCCAAGCCGACCAGTAAATGATGCGAGCCGGTGAGGATATGAACCAGTTCTTTCAGGAAGAACCAGTTCAACCACCTTCCTCCAATGTTGTGGCTGTTCCGATTGAAGAAAAAGATCATCTGCTGAATAACCGGCAAATACAGGGCCAGAGAAAGCAGGAGCGCGATCATCGGGAGCAAAAATAAAAACCCCGGGGCCGGCGCAGGGGCTGGCGGGGACAGGTTTTTTTTCTTCCTGGCAACGGCTTTTTGCGCGACGAGAGGTTTTTTCTCAGGGGCGATTTTCTGTTCGGCCTTTCTCTTGCTCAGCCAGAGCAAGGCGCCATAAACTATCTGTCCGGCAAAAATCAAGGTCATATATAAATGAAAATATCCGGCAATAACCGAGCTGACCAAATAAAAAATCAAAGTCTTGCGGTTCCGGGATTCCATCCAGTCCAGGAACAGGATTTGACTGATTCCGGAAAAGAGGATAAAGCCGGCGTATCCCCGGGCGTCCTGGCTGAACCAGACCATCCAGTAATTGAGCGCGAGCAGCCCGGCGGCGGAAAAAGCCACCCGGGGTTTCACCCGCGTTGAGAGCAAAAAATAAAACAAGGGCGGGGTGATGGTCCCCAGGATCAAGCTGGGCAGGCGCAGGCTCCACTCTTTTTGACCAAAAATGGTCACCGCCAGTTTTGCCAGCAGCGTGTTCAGAATATGATTATTGGGCTGGGGAAAATAAGTGACGATCGCCCTCCAGGGCAAAAATATGAACTCCAGCGCCGTAAATATTTCGTCATAAGACAAACCCTGGTTGATCCGGATCAGGCGCAGGGCAAACGAGACCGCGAGCAGGGCGAGGAGCCAGACTCGAGCGCGCGGTCTATTTTGCGGGTCCATTTTCGCCGCCTTGGCCCAGGCAGTTGTAAAGAAAAACCTCATTCTCGTCATAGCCGGCGCTGGGCCAGACCTTTTCCCGCCGGCAGTTCCGCTCGAGCATCTTCTCATTCCAGGGCGCCCAGCTCCAGGGGTGACTGGCTACAACCATCTTGCCGAGAAAGACCTGGGGTGGCTGTGCCACCTGGCCGAAGACCGGTTGGGCCTGGGGGCAGTAATAGAGGAACTCGTTGCGGGCCAGCCCGAGCGAGACCACCGGCGCCAAAGGATATTGGGCCTCGAGATATTGCGCCGCGTCTTTGAGGCCCTGCTTGCCCAACCGGTAGTACCGTCCGAGGCTCACAGCGAGCGCCACCGCGACGAGAACGGTTAGGACCGTCCTTGCGAGCCGCGAGAACTTGAGGGCGGAAACCGCCTCCGCCAGGCAGAGATAAAAGAACGGGACCATGAACGCGAGGAACCGGGCATAAATGAACACCTGCATGACCAGGGTGAAGAGGACCAGCAACAAGGCCGAAAGCAGATAGAGCGAGCAGAACTCCGGCCACTTGCGGAACAGCCGGTAAAGGCCGAACAGGGCCGCGATCCCCAAGCCCAACCCCAGGACCAAAATATGCGTGGAGCTGAATAACCCGATGAGCTCCTTGACGAAATTAAGGTCCAGCCATCGGCCCGCAACATCATGACCTTCCTTCGGAAGGTATCCGATCAGGTCCGGAGCGCCGGGGAGGTAAATCAAAAGGGAAAGGACCAAGCTGACCGTCGCGGCCGCAAGAATCATCAAACGGTTTTTATTCCGGTTCCGGGCATATGCGAAAAAGCCGAAGCCGATTTGCGCCGCGATCACGAATGCGGAATAAAGATGAAACCCGACCGCGAGCATGGAACTGAGCCAGTAGATGATCAGGCCGCGCCGGGCGCGGGCCTCGATCCAATCCAGGAAAAACACCTGACTCAGGAGCGTGAATAAAATCTGCCCGGCATAGCCCCGGGCGTCCTGCGAAAACCAGACCGGCCAGAAGGAGAGCGCGAGGAAGGTTCCGGTCAGGAACGCGGTTAACTCGCCGGTTTTTTTGCGCAGGACCCAATAAGCGAGCGGCGGGGTGAGACTGCCGATGATCAAACTGGGGAGCCGCAGGGTCCATTCTTTTTCTCCGAGCCAGACGATGCTTAGTTTGGCGAGCAGGGTGAACAGGAGGTGGTTGTTGGGGAGCGGGAGCGACATGATGATTTTCAACCAGGGAAGCCTGACAAAATTCAAGAGGGTTGTGATCTCATCATACCAGAGCCCCTGGTTGATTTTGTATATCCGGAGCGCAGAGCTTAAAATTATAAGCAGCGCGACGGCCACAATCTTTTTGATTCGTTCATTCGGTCCGGTCATGCGTCCATCCTTTGGGTTCAAAGCAATTAAGCAGATAAACAATGTTTTCCTCGTAACCGGCGCTGGGCCAGACTTTTTCAACCCTGCACATATTTCTAATTATCCGCCGGTTTTGAGGGGGCCAGGTTTTCCAACTATCAGGGAAACTGCAAACCAACAATTTGTCTCTCACCGTTTCCGGACTGAAAGGCTCTTTCCCGGTGAGCGGCTCCGCCAGGGGATAATAATATGACCAGACGGTATTGATTACTCCGAGCGAAACCACCCGCGCCGCCGGATGGTTCTTTTCAATATATTGAGCAGCGTCCTTGAAACCTTGCTTGCCCAGCCGGTAATACCGAGTCGCCCCCAGCGCCAAAACCGAACCGATCAGGGCCGCGGGCAAGATTAAGGACATGCTCTTGAGCAAAAAGGAGCGCGATTTTCCGGCAATCATGTTTGCCAAGGGTTCAAAGCACATAGCCAGTGCCAAATAGAACATCGGCTGAAAGAACGATACAAACCGGACATAGAGATAGAAATGAATCAAGATGCTGAAAAGCATTACCATCAACAGGGCGGAAACATAAAGCGCGGCCAGTTTTGGCCAGGCCTTGGCCAGGCGCACCAGGCCGGCGATAAACATGACGAGCAACAGGATTTCCCAAGAAAAATATTGCGAGCCGGAAAACAGGTTGAGCAGATCCTTGAGGAAATACGCATTCATCCATCTTTCGCCGACCTTATGACCATGAGCCGCGGAATAGGCGATCAGGCCTGAGATCCCCGGCAGATAGATCAACCAGCCCAGCGCCAGGCTCAGGCCGGGCAGGACAAAAATAACCGGCCCCGGCTTTTTTCGGTTCGAGACCCATTGGAAGAATCCCAAAAGCATCTGGCTGGAAATGACAAAAATCCCGTAAAGATGAAAATAACAGGCTGCCGCGGAGCAGGCGGTATATACCAGCGCGGTTCTTCCGGTCCGGTTCTCGAGCCAGCGTAAATAATATATTTGGCTCAGCAGTGAAAAAAGAATCAGCCCCGCATACCCCCGGGCGTCCTGGCTGAACCAGATTGACCAGTAGCTGAGCGAAAGGAATAATCCGGCCAGGAATGCCGGCGCTTCGCCGATTTTCTTTCTGGTCAATCCATACAAAACCGGGGGCGTAAGGCTTCCCGCAATCAGGCTCGGCAGCCGCAGCGTCCATTCCTTTTCGCCGAACAGGCTCACCGAAAGCTTTGCCAGTAAAGTGAACAGGGGGTGGTTGTTTGGGTACCAGGGCGAACTGATGATTTTCAGCCAAGGCAGGTGGGTGAAGCTGATCGCCGTGGAAATCTCGTCATACCAGAGGCCCTGGTTGATTTTGTATATCCGGAGCGCAAGCGACACGGCCAGCAAGACCAAAAACAGCGGCCAGGCGCGGCGGGTTTTCACTTGGACAGCACCGCCAGGGAAACCTCTCCCGCCAGGAGCAGATTGACCAGGATGAGCGGGGACCGGAAACCGGAATGCCATTTCTCGCCGAAATGCTCGTCGGAAATGATCACCATGCCCAAAAGCTCGACCTGCCGGTACCGGGCGATGGTGTAGAGCGCG
>CAIUDS010000537.1 GCA_903897985.1 uncultured delta proteobacterium | reverse complement strand
TCCGCGGTCATCACCAGGCAGCCGACGCGCTGGAAAAAGGTCTCCTCCAGACGGAGGAACAGTTTGACATCGTCCACCAGCAGCACGGTCTTTTTATCCATTACCGCCACCCCATGACCATTCATACAAAACTCCCCCTTGGCCTTGTTCTGATTTTTGCCAAGCCGCCCTAGATTATATTACCGGAAAAGGGGCGGAAAATAAAATCGGGGTTTTCCGGTCACGGTTTCAAGGCAGCCGGAAGGCATAGAAATCCACCCGTTGGTTGCCGGCATACTGGATCCGGATGAGTTGGCCGGACTTCAGTTTCGCGGTCTCGTCGTTGAACTGTCGAGCGCTCAAGATATCCACGCCATTTATATCCATGATCAAATCACCGGGCTCGATTACATCGGCAACCGGGGAATCGGACGCGACCGAAACCACCAGGGCACCTTTCAGATTCTGGTATCCGAGCGAGGAGGCCTTGTCCGGGGTCAGGTCGGTTACCTTCAGTCCCAGGATATTGCCGGCTTTTTGGGGCACGGGCGGTTTCTCGGCCTGGGCTTCCTCGGGTCTCTTTTCCACGGTGATGTCCCGGTCAAAAGTCTGACCCGAGCGATAGATTTTCAAGACCACCTTGGAGCCGGGGGCATAGGCGGAGATCACGGAGCGAAGCTGGCTCTCGCTGGTAATCGGTTTGCCGTCCACTTCCTGGATGATGTCGCCGTCTTTCAGGCCGGTCTTGTCCGCGGGGCTGTCTTTGGAGACCTGGGTGATGACCACGCCTTGGGTTTCCTTCAGGCCGAAACTCTCGGCCAGTTCCGGGGTAAGGTCCTGCGAGTAGACTCCGAGGTATGCCCGGACCACTTTGCCTTTTTCGCGGAGCTCGGGCAGGATGGTTTTGATCAGGTTGACCGGGATGGCGAACCCCAGTCCCACATTTCCGATCAAGGGCGAGACGATGAGGGCATTCATCCCGATCACCTCGCCGCGCATATTAACGAGCGGGCCGCCGGAGTTGCCGGGATTGATCGAGGCGTCGGTCTGGATGAAATCGTCGAAGGGCCCGCCCAGGCGGCGGGCCTTGGCGCTGACGATTCCGGTGGTGACGGTATGGGGGAACTGGAAGGGACTGCCCACCGCCACCACCCAGTCCCCGGAGTTGACCTTGTCGGAATCCCCGAGCGGAAGGGTCGGAAAATCTTTGCCGTCAATTTTAATCAAAGCGATATCGGTATTGGCATCATAGCCCACTTTGCGGGCGTCGTATTTTTTGCGATCCTTTACCCCGACCTCCACGGTGATCTGGTCCGCGCCCTGCACCACATGGTTGTTGGTGATCACATATCCGTCCGGGGTGAGGATGATGCCGGAACCCATGCCCCTTTCCTGGTGCGTGCCCGGCCCGAAAAAGAAAAAGAACTGGCCCGGCTGCATCGTAATACCCTTGACCGTCTTGGCGGTATAGACGGTGACCACCGCGGGGATGGTTTTCTCGACAATGGGCGCAAAGCTGGCGGGCGCGTTGAAACTCACCGCCGGCTGCGTTCCGGCCTCCTGCCAGAAAATCCGAGATCCCTGGGCCAGGGCCAGGAAGGCCGCGACGGCCCCGATTATAAGTCCGGAAACCATGAGCGCGGTCCGGGAAAATATTCTAGTCTTCATTTCGGTTCCTCCTTTGTCTGCTTGCCAAGTTCCACATACTTAATTCTCAGTTCGTAGAGCACATTATTGAAGAGGTCCTGTTCTTCGGGAGTCAGGTTGCCCCGGGTTTTTTCCTCCAGGATCCCGAGCAGGTCTATGGTCTGCTTGGCCAACTCCGGGTTGTGCTCGAGCCGGCCGGACCCGGGATCCGGGAGCAGGCCCAGATGGATCAGCGCGGAAGTGTTCAGGGAAATGATAAAGGTGGCGAAATTCATTTCCGGCAGGGGGAATTTTTCCGGGCCCGGGGCCGCCGGTTCCTTGGGGCCGGCCCCCTCCGGGGTTTGGGACGCCGGTTTTGGCTCATCCTCTCCCGGCTTGATCCGCCGGTCCTTTATGGTAAATCCTTTTTTTTCATCCTCGGCCATATCCCATCCCCTTCCTTTAAAAGACCGCCCAATTGAGCAGATCCCCGGTTGCAACCAGCAAATAAACCGCGAGGTAACCCAGAAGCGCGGCCAACCAGATCAGGGCTCTATGCTTTTTTCCCATCGGAGTCTTTGCCTTCCTGGTCTTCCGCGCTTTCCTCCGCCTTGCCCGCCAGCTTGGCGATTAGGCTTTTAGGCAGGAGGCTCTCGATGGAGGACTCCTCCGCCTTGGCTTCCAGGTCTTCCAGCGAGCGCAGAAAACCCTGGACATCCTTTTCCGCCAACTCGCCGTTGCGCAAGAACCTTTCCTGAACCCTTGAATCAAGTTTCCACTCATCCATCAGCGTTCACCTCCACTTAGTCAAGGTTTCGATTCGCCCGCCAGGAACGCATCGGCTCCGGGCGGAATCCCTTGCATCAAATCCCGGGCATACCAACTCAACAGGTCTCGGGCCGGGATATAAATATAATTTTCCCCCGCGGAAGAGTCCCAATTGCCGATCCAGACTTCCACCATCAAATCCTTTCCGGAAAAGAATTTGAGCTTGAGTCTGGGCGGCTCCAGTCCATATTTACCCCACGCCACCGGTCGTTCCCGGATATAGTTTTGATACTCCATCATGACAAAAGGTTCGGTCAGCCAGGTGATTTTCAGCGCGTTGAATCTTTTCTTCGGATCGCCGTCAATGGCCCAGGAGTTGGGGTTCAATTTTATGAGCGTGAAAGTTTTCCCGTCCGGATAGCTCAGTTCGATGCGGTCCAGCTTCATTTGGTCATCTCCGGCCAGGAGCTGGTGGGTCTTAAAATCACTGCCCAAATAATTTAGAATTCGGTTTCCGGCATACCCCAGAACCCTCATCCGGCCGGGTTGCAGGAGCGGGATCAGGCCATTTTGCGGGTTTCCCACCAGCACTTTTTCGACGCGGCCCGGATAGCTGATCTCGAAATAGGCCTGAGGCGGGTCGAACCCCCAGGCCTTGATTTCCTTCGGGGTGATGCTGATTACCTTGTCGGCGACCGAATTTTTTTGCATCCAGGACAGAATGCTTTCGACCTGGCCGTTGTCGGTTTTGTTGCCGTTGGGATCGAGCAGGATCCAGGCCGGCCCGGAGGCGGCGGTAAGCCGGGCCAACTCTCTCGTCTCGGGAACCCCCAGGACTTTTCGCAGTTCCGGATCCGAAACCACCACCTTAAAGTCAGTCGCGCCTTCGTCCTCGATCCCGATCAGCCTCCGGTACCGAAATTCGCCAAAGCTATAGGACAGGAACATTCTAATTTTGGGCTGGATTAAAAAAACCTCCGGCTCATCCTCGTACCAGGCGTAAAGCGCGGACATGGCCGGGTTGGGCCGGCCGACCCGCAGGACTTTTTTGGGAGAGCCCTCTTTGAATTCAAAGACCAGGGTGGCGTAGGCCGGCTCCAGCCCGTATTGCGGAAGGAGTTTGCGGTCCGGGGATCCGACCATTGTTTGTCGGGTGAGCTGGGACAGCACATCGGTCATTCCGCCGAAATAGAGCGGGTCCGGCATATCTTTTTCCGGTTCCGTGATGAGCCAGCGGTCTTGCTCGTCCTTTTCAAATTTGACCCGGCCGGCGTCCTTGATAAGCTCCAGGCTCTTCACGCGGTTCAGGTCAATCAGCGGCGAGCCGGCCGGGATGGCCGGCTTGCTTTCCGGAACCGGCGCCGGCCGTTTCCAGAAAAAGGCCACCCCCACCAGCGCCGCGATGACCAGCAATCCGATCCCGAGCCAGCGGGCCCGCATATTATTTTTTCCTCCACCACCAGACCGCGAGGCCCAGCACGCACAGCATTTCCGGGATGATCAGGACCGAGCTGTAAAAGATAAGCTGGGTTTGGCGGGCGGTGATAAAAACCCGGCTGGGCATGCGGGCCTTGGGAATGATGGTTTCGAGTTCCTGCTCGCCGGCGGCCCAGTTGAAAAGGTTGATCGCCATGATGTAGTTGGAATAAATCTCGAGCGCCATATTGCGCATGAAAAAGGTGTTGCCCAAAAGGGCGATCCGGATTTGTCCCGGTTTCTTCTTGTCTTGCTCCCAGGGCTTGACCATAAGCTCCTCGGAATAGGCGCAGGCAAGCAGCAGGGGCCCCTTCGGGTTTTCCGGGCCCTGATACAGCCGGCCTTGGCGGAACTCTTCCAGGTTGGTCTCCAGGAAACTGCTCGCGGAGCTGTAGACCAGCGGGATCCATTTGCCCGCCTGCTCCGGACCGGCCGTGATCCTTAACGCCTGGGTCCGGGGGAACGCCACCAGTTTGCCTTTCAACTCCCGGGTGATCTCATGGTTGGGATCGAAGGTATTGGCCACCACCGTGAGCCCGACCGCATCCATGCCGGTCAGGTAATTGACCGGATCAATCACGATCCCGACCAGAGGGGCCGCGCCATAGCCTTGCAGGAGCGCTTCCAGATTGGTCGGCACCATCGGGTCGAGCATGAAGATGGCGTCTCCGCCTTTTCCCAGGTAATGATCAATGGCCTCAATCTCGACCTGCTGATAGGGCATCCGGGGGCCGGCCGCCACAATCACCCGGGCATCTTCGGGAATCCCCTGGGCGCTGATCTGGAGCGGCTTGACCTGGTAGTTCTGGGACTCCAAATATTGCTTGATCAGGCTCATGCCGCCTTTGTCCTGCTGCTCCGGGTCGGCCTCGCCGTGCCCGGTAATAAAATAGATGGCCCAGCTTTCCTTGCGCGAGACCTTGATCAGGGCGCCGCTGACCCGGTCCTCCCGGGGGTCAACAATCCGCGTCCGCTGGCCCTGATAATCAAAAACCACGGTCCCGTAAGTGGAGATCCCGCTGGCCTCGGCCAGTTCCGGGTGGCGGTCCGGGTCAATGAACTCGAGCTTGATCCGCGGGCTCTGGTTTTGGTAGAGTTGCAGGAGCTGCCGCGCCTCGTCGTATCCCACCGAGGGCAGAAAGGCGGTAACCTTTATTTCGCCGGGCAGTTGCCGGAGGATTTCTTCGGTCTGGGGGGAAAGCTGGTAGATGCGGTTAGAGGTCACATCAAACACCCGGTCGTGCTGGTAGCTGATGAACCCGAGCAGGAAAACGATCGCCAGCAGGATGAGCATTTGCAGGACCGCGCCGCTGTAGGCTTTGCCCGCGCGTTTCAAAAAATAGTCGCGCAGCCCGACCAGGTTGCTCAAAAGTCCGAGCAGGGCCAGCCCGCCGCCGATCAGCAGGTGCAGGTAAATGAAGGGGTTGGCTTTCTGCCCGATCAAGAGCGCCACGAAGCCGACGCCCAGGCCCACCAGCCCGATCAGCCCCAGAATTTGCGTGAACTTTTTCATCAGCTAACCTCTCTTAACTCCATCTCGCGCTCTCGGCGCTGACCCTCGAGCCGAACAAAAAGAAGACGATAATGAGCAGGAAATAAGCCAGGTCGGTGGTTTGGATCCGGCCGGCCACGATATGGTTGTAGTGTTCCATCAGGGAAAGCTGGCGCAGTAATTCGCTGAAATCCAAGGAGTGTCCGAAAAATTTGACCGTGCCCACCGAGCGGCTGGCCAGCCCTACGGAGAAGAAGAACAGCCCAGTCACGGCGCAGACAAAAAAGGCGATGATCTGGTTTTCGGTCAGGGAGGACGCGAAGATTCCAATGGCGGCAAGGCTGAAGGAAACCAGGAACAGTCCGAGATAACCGGCGGTGATGGTCCCGGGGTCGGGTTCGGTTCCGTAAATGAGGATTATGGCGAGATAGACTCCGACCGGGATCAGCATCAGGAACAGGACCACCAGACTGGCCAGATATTTTCCGATCACCACCGAGCTCATCCGGATTGGACAGGTCAATAACAGTTCCTCGGTCTTGAGCTTCTTCTCCTCCGAGAACAGCCGCATGGTCACGGCCGGCACCATGATGATCAGGAGCAGGCTCAAGTTCCGATACAGCGGCGTCATCACATCGTCCACCAAGGTCCATTCCCGCATAATCTGCCCTTTGACCATGTAGCCCTGCATGATGCTGGTGATCCGGATGAAATAATTCAGGAGCTGGTAAAACAGCCAGCCGCTGATCGCGGTGAAGCCGGTCAGGACCACATATGCCACCGGAGATAAAAAATAGCCCTTGAATTCCTTCCAAAAAATCGCGCTCATCACCCTCATGTCCGCTTCTCCTCTTGCTCGAAGCCGATCAATTTCAAGAAGGCCTGCTCCAGGTCCTGCTCGCGGGTCAAATCCTCCAGCCGCGAGTCCGCCACCATCCGTCCCTGGTGAATGATGATCACGCGCTGGCAGGTCAGGGTTACTTCGGGGAGGATGTGGGTGCTGAGGATGATGGTATGCTCGCCGGCCAGACCCTTGATCAGGGATCGGATGTCCGCGTTTTGCTTGGGATCCAACCCGATGGTGGGCTCGTCCAGGACCAGCACCTCCGGGTTATGGATCAGGGCCTGGGCCAGTCCCACCCGCTGCCGGAAACCCTTGGAAAGCTGGCCGATCAGCCGATCCACCACCTCGGACAGCGCGCAGACCTCGACCACCCGCTCGAGCCCCTGTCCGGTTTCGCGTTTGCCCAGGCCGCGCAGCCGGCCCACAAAACCCAGATACGACCGCACCGTCATGTCGTTATATAGAGGCGGATGCTCGGGCAGGTAACCGATTTTCTTCCGCACTGCCATGGAATCTTTTTCCACATCAAATCCCGCAATCTTCACCTGGCCCCGGGTCGCGGGCATGTAGCAGACCAGGATTCTCATGGTGGTGGTTTTGCCGGAGCCGTTGGGTCCGAGGAACCCCACAATTTCGCCTTTGCCGATTTTAAAGGACAGGTCCTCCACGCCTCGGATCTCTCCGTAATACTTGGTCAAATGCTCGACTTCAATCATCCTGCGACTCCTTCAAGGCCTGGTTAAAGTATGACAACACTTTGCGCCTTTTTGACCATCGTTAAACTCATTTGGTTTCAGTTCGAACTCCGGCCCCCAAAAGTCTTTGAGCGCAACCTCGGTTGCGCCCTGCCCGAACTTAATATACTTCCAACCCACCGGCGATCAGAGTCCGGCCAACCCGAACTTAATCCTTTTTATCCGCTCCCGCGGCGGCGTCTTCCGGCTCCCGCTCCGCCAGAAAAAACAGCAGCGCCGCAAAAACCGCCACCAGCCCGGCAATGAAAAATAAATATCCCGTGCCATACTGGTAGGCCAAGGTGAAATCATTGAAAGCCTTTTTTTGCAGCAGGAACCCCACCAGTCCGGACAAGGAAACCAAGCCGCCCAAACCCAGCGCCAATAAATCGCCGCTCTGGAACATGATGGAAGAAAGATAGCAGAATCATGGCTTTTTATCAAATGGCGGCTGACCCTTGCCCATAGTGAACTTGCCGAAGGGAGGCGCGCTTCCCGGCTTTTGATTTCAGGTCCGAAAAGTCCTAAGATTCTTGCCAATGCCGAAGGCGCGCGCGAGCAATGTTATCCTGGGTTTGATCCTGGTCCTGGCCGGGCTGGTCCAACTCCCGGAATTGAAGTTCCTGCTGCCGGACTTTGTGATTGAGGATGAGATGATCGCGGTGCAGGGTTTTTATCAGATGTCCTCCCTGGAGTTCAAGGGGGCGGCCCTGTTCAAGTATCCGGGCCTGATCACGCTGGCGCCAGCCTTGATCATTTATCCCGCGGGCCTGGCGGCCAATATCCGGACCTTGATCCATCTGCAAACTTTCGCGGATTTTAAAACCCTGCTCGCCCATCCCGCGCTTTCCGAAGCCGGCATCTTCTATCTGGCAAGGCTCTCCAGCCTGCTCGCCGGCCTGCTCGCCGTTTATCTGTTCTTCGTGCTTTTCCGCGGCCGGTTCGGGCCGCGGCCGGCCTTGCTCGGATCACTGTTGCTGGCCGCGAGTCCGGCTTGGCTGTTTTCCAGCTCGGTCTTCAAAAATGACAGTTTCCTGCTTTGCGGCCTGCTCCTGACCTTGATCGCCTCCTTCCGCATGCTCGAACAGGGCCGCGCTCAAGATTACGCCCTGGGCGGGCTGGGACTGGGGCTATGTCTCGCGGCCAAGCTGCATTTCTTCGCCCTGGCGCCCCTGATCTGCGCGCGCCTGCTCCGGCCCGGTTCGCGGCCGCAGAAGAGAATGCTTTTGACGCTGGCGCTCGGGTTGTTGGTCTTTTTTCTGCTCAGCCCGTTCCAGTTCCTGCACCCGCTTAAGACCAGCTACGGACTCGCCCTGGAAATGGCCATCCAGGCGCGGGTCCATCCCCTGCTCAAGGCCTCCAGCCTGCTCTGGTATCAGCGGCCCCTGCTCTTCCAACTGCTCTGCGTGTTTCCGCTCGCCTTCGGCATCATCGCTTATTTGATCGCCTTGCCCGGGTTCCCGCTCTTGAGAAAATCCCTCGATAAAAACGGGTTCCTTCTGTTCCTCTCCTACCCCCTCGCCTTCTTCTTCGGCTTCTCCCTGATCAGCAAGCTCGGATACCCCCACCTCTATCTCCCGCTCGCGCCTTTTTTCGCGGCCGCGGCCGGGCTGGCGCTGGACCGGATGTTGCGCGGGAAAATCCTGCTTAAAGTCGCGGCCGCGGTCCTGCTGCTGGCAGCCGTTCTCTCCAATGTCCTGGGCTTCCGCGACTTTAACCGGGCGCAGAGCTCCATTGTTTATCAGGGCCTGGATTACGCCCGGCGGGCAACTCCGCGCGGAGAAAATGCCGCGGCCTTTTTCCCCTACCGGCCCTTGGCCGGCTCCAGCTATCAAATTTATTTCTCGTTCACGCCCCAGTTCATGCTCACCCGGGAATGGCTTGCTCACCATCATCCCCGGCAAATCCTGGTTCACCAGACCGCTTACCTCGCTTATCTGGACAACCCCGAAATTCAAAGCCCGGACCGCGAGGGCTTCTTTTGGCTCCGCCAGGGCAAGGCCGGATACCGCCTCGAGCAGGAATGGCGCGCGCAATCGGCCTACGCCGCCATCTA
>CAIUDS010000536.1 GCA_903897985.1 uncultured delta proteobacterium | reverse complement strand
TATTCGATAAAATCCATGATCAAGAGACCAATACAATTTTTCCATTTCCTCGCCACTGACGCCTTCGTAAGAAAAGGTTGGAAACCGGCCTTCATACTGGTTCCAATCCCTGGAGAATTCCACTCCCTTCTCGACCATTTCCTTGAACAGCGCGGTTCCGGGAAGCGGGCTGTAGAAATAAAGCGCCAAGGTGTCAATTTTCCATTTGGTCAGGAAATCCAGCGTCCGCTTGACGGTGTCCTCGCTTTCCGGGCCGATGCCGAAGATCAGACTGGCGCCGATCACGATTCCCCGTTGCTGCAGGTTCTTGATCGCCTGGCCTACGGTTTCCAGCCTCATCCATTCCTTGCCCAAGTCTTTCAGGCGGTCGGGGAAGACGCTTTCAAAACCCACATAAACCCCTTCCAGCCCCGCTTCCCGGGCCAGGTCCAGGAGTTTCTCATTCCGGGCAAACCTGGTGTCAACTTGCGCCAGGATCCGGAACTTGAAAGGAGCCAGCGCGGGAAAAAGCTCATCCAGCCGGTCGCCGTAGGCCCCGAGGTTGTCGTCTATGATGAAGACCTTTTTGCCCGGCATTAGCTCCGCGTCCCGCAGCACATCTTTCACCGGCCGGCTCCGGTACCGGTTCCCATAAAAAGCGGTCACCGAGCAGAATTTGCAGTCCCGCGGGCAGCCCCGGCCCAGCCAGAGCGGATAATAAAGATACCTTTGCCGCTTGCCCTCGACCAGGTCATACCGCGGCGATGGCAGACCCTCCAAGGACTGGAGCAACTCCGCCCGATAAACTTTTTTCAGAACCCCGGCCTCCGCATCCTTGATAACCTGCGCCCAGGTTTGTTCCGCTTCCCCCACCACCACCGCGTCCACATGCGCGCCCGCCTCTTCCGCGCAGAAGCTGGCATGGAATCCCCCCATCACAACCTTGACCCCCCGCTTCCGGTATTCCGCGGCGATTTGGTAGGCCCGCGGCGCCTGGCTGGTCATGGCCGTGATTCCCACCAGGTCCACCGGCTCGTCATAATCGAGGTCCTCGAAAAAATCGTCCGCCCCCGATAGCTCATGCCCGGCCGGGGTCAGGCCCGCGACATAAATAAAGGACAGATTGAGGAATTTCCCCAGCCGCGATTTGGTCCTGATGACGCGCCCGTTCCGGTCCAGCCAGCTCGGGGAAATGATTTTTATTTTCATTATCATCTAGTTTAAACAATAATCCTCTTTTAGCCAAATCAAGTTTTGAACAGGTGGTCTAAAAAGATGCGCGGGAAAAAATCCGGAACGCCGGCTGGGGACGCACGCGCAGGGCTCATCCCCTTTATTCATGCGGAGTTGCGGGCATCCGCCCCCGGCATGGGCCTCCCCTTTTGACGAAAAGCCCAGGTGGAAATCATGGTGGAAAAAAAGTTCATGAATTTATTTGGGGCAAGATTAAATTGTGCGCTTGCTAACAAATTGCGCGCAAACATTTTGCAGTTTCAGCGGGTTAGGGCGAAACTTGCCGCGGCTGGGATTGTGAGCCTGCCAGCAGGCGATTTTGGGGATAACTTTGCCTCTTGACAAGCCCTTTTTTAAATCTAAAATTAGGCGCGTTAGTAAGGTTTAGAGGGTGGGCAAATTTTGTCTGGTCGTTTTTATGGTTCGAGGATGATGGCATCCTAAGCTTCTCAGCGGTTTTCCACATCTGTGGATAAATTGTGGGCAAAATTGTGGAAGTCCGGAAACGGGATTGGCTTTTAGCTTGATTCCGGACTATTGTTTTGGGCGGGGTCGGGAGGCAAGTTCATGGTGGAGGTGGTTGGTATGGAAGACCTGCGAGTCTGGAACCAGGTTCTGGAGCAACTAAAACAGGAATGCGGCGACCAGGGGGCTGAACTCTGGTTTGGCGCCGTCAAATTCCTTAGCCGGGAAAATCACCGGGTCCTGCTCGAGGTTCCAAACTTGTTCTGCCGGAAGTGGATTGAGGACAAATTCGGCAAGCGGCTCCTGGAAATCATCAAATTTTATTTCGGACCCGCGGCCGAACTCGCCTTCCAGATCCGGGAAGAAACCGAAGATGAGTTCTCGGCCGGGCCTCTCGCCCAGACCCCGGCCCCCGAATCGGCTCGGCGCCCGGGCGGCTCCGCGGAAACCGTTCCTTGGGAGACCCGCTCGATCCGCTCCAACTTGAACCCGAGATACACCTTTGAAAATTTCGTGATCGGTCCCTGCAACCAGTTCGCCCATGCCGCGAGCAAGGCCATCGCCGAGGCCGAATCGGTAAAATACAACCCCCTGTTCATTTACGGCGGCGTGGGGCTGGGCAAGACCCATCTCCTCAATGCCATCGGCAACCGGATCCTCGAGCGCCGGCCCGCCCTCCGGGTCGTATCGATCCAGGCCGAAAGCTTCCTCAATGACCTGATCAGTTGCATCCGCACCGACAAAATCGTGGACTTCCGAAAACGCTTCCGCAAAAATTGCGATGTGCTCCTGATTGACGACATCGAAATCCTCTGCGGCAAGGAGCGCACGCAGGAAGAGTTCTTTTATACCTTCAATGAACTGTTCGAGGCGGGCAAACAAATCGTGATGAGTTCCGACCGCATTCCCTCGGAATTGCCCGAACTGACCGAGCGCCTGAGCAGCAGGTTTGAGAGCGGCATGCTGGTGGACATCCAGCCGCCCGAATACGAGACCAAGATCGCCATCATCAAAAGGAAAGCCGCGGAGAGCAAAATCTCGATTCCCGAGGAGGTCTGCGAATACCTGGCCAAAAGCGTGCGCAGCAACATCCGCAAACTGGAAGGGTGCCTGATCCGGATTTGCGCTTTCGCCTCGATTAACGGACAACCGGTCACCCTGGACCTGACCAAAAACCTCCTCTCCAACCTCCTGGTGGAAGGCGACAAGAACCTGAACCCCGACAAGATCCTCAAGGAAGTGGCCAAGGGCTTCGGGATCAAGGTTCAGGACTTGAGGGGCGAGAAAAGGATGCGCAAATTTGTGGTCCCGCGGCAGGTCGCCATGTTTATCTGCCGCAAATACTTGAAACAGAGCTTCCCTGAAATCGGCGAGACCTTTGAGGGCAAGAACCACGCGACCGGAAAAAAGGATCACTCCACCGTGATCCATTCCTGCCGTAAAATTGACTCGCTCTTGATCACGGACCAGGACTTGCGTAAAAAAATTCAGAACATTTTAACTTCCATCGGCATCAAGGAAGAACTTGATTAAAGCTTGTTCAAAAGGGCGTGGAAATCATGCTTAATCATTTCTCAAACTTTTCGTTCCTGGTTCTTGACCGGAACATCAAGACCTTTTTCCAGAATTTTTTGGCCCGAAAAATTCATTCTTTTCATGGGCCTGCCCGCGTTTTCCCGTCT
>CAIUDS010000535.1 GCA_903897985.1 uncultured delta proteobacterium | reverse complement strand
GGGCATCGGCCGGCTGCTGGTGAACAAGATGACGCGCAAGCTCGAGAAATTCGAGCCGGACCGGATTCTGGTGTTGACCTTTTATCCCAAGTTTTTCAAAAAAATGGGCTTCAAGCGGACGGGCAAGCGCAAACTCTATCCGAAAATTTATTCCGGCTGCATCAACTGCGTCAAGTATATTTCGCCGCTGTCCTGCCCGGAAAAAGCCATGGTGAAGCTGGTGCCGGAGAAGCCCAAGGAGGAATTGAAATGAAAAGAACCGCGGTGATGTTATTGGGACTGGGTTTGATGATTTCGGTCCTGCTCGGCCCGGCGGCCGCGTCTTCCGCCCGGCTCGACCCGGCGCTCAAGAAGTATCAAGAGGAGCAGAAAAAGAAATTGCGGCAGGAGCAGCGGGACGAGGCTGCGAAACGCAAGGCCGACTTGAACCGCCGGCTCCGGCCCTATCATACGCTCGACGAGCTTTACTCCGAGCTGGAGGAGATTGCGAAGAAATATCCCAAGCTGATCAGCCTCGAGAGCTATGGCAAGACCCTGGAGGGGAGAGACCTGAAGGTGGTTAAGATTTCGAGCGGCGGGACCGGCAAGCCGGAGATTCTTTTTTCCGGCAACATCCATGCGCAGGAACTGGCCGGCGCGGAATTCTGCATGGCCCTGATCCGCAAACTCGCCGAGGGCTACGGCCCGGACTGCGATATCACCAAGCTGGTGAACGGCGCGGACATTTATGTGATCCCCTCGCTCAACCCGGACGGGAACTACAAGGCGAGCCGAGCCCAGGCCCAACACGGCTTCACCGGCTTTGTCCGCAAGAACGAGCATAAGGTTGACCTCAACCGCAATTATCCGTATCCGGCCGACGCGCCCAGCCGGCTCAACGATTCCGCGGGGTCGAAATACCAGTGGATGACCAGCTTTCGCGGGCCCGAGCCGCTGTCCGAGCCGGAGAGCAAGGCCATGATCGCTCTGATCGAGAAACACCATTTCCTCATCTCCATGAACTACCACACCACCGGCGGCATGATCATGTTCCCGCCCGGCACCTTCCCCGATAAGACCGCGGATGACGAGTTGTTCCGGAAAATGTCCGAGGAATATCAAAACCTTCAATTCGATAAATACAAAGTTCATTCCGAGTTCGACCTTTATCCCACCATCGGCTCGCTCGATGATTACATCTATCACCGCTACGGGATCCTGCCCCTCACCATTGAAATCGGGAACCGGGCCGAGGCGCGCGCCTTGATCCCGAGGAGCAATACCTGGTCGCCCATCTTCTGGACTTACAATGTTTATTACCTGGATCAGGAAAATGAAAACCTTATGCCCGGAGCGCTCAACCTGATCGAATGGGCCGCCAAGTTGAAAGCCCACCCGGAGCTGAGCAAATGGAAACCGGAAAAACCCGACTGGACCGGAGAGCCGCCGCCAAAGGTCGGCGCCGGACCGGAAACCGAGTTGAAGGTCGGCGTTTCCAAATAAGAATGGCCCCGCGCGATCGGTCGAGAACTTCAACCCGAAACCCGAAACCGGAAACCGGAAACCTCGAAGTTGTCGCCGCGGTCCTGATCGGCGGACAAAGCCGGCGCATGGGCAAGGACAAGCTCCTGCTCGAACTGGCCGGCAAGACCCTGATTGACCGCGTGCTCGCGACCCTGTCCGCAATTTTTCCCGAGGTGATCCTGGTGGGACGGGCCTTGCCCGGTCTGGAGAAGCGCGTGGAGATTTTCCCGGACTTCGCCCCGGGCCTCGGCCCGATCTCCGGCATCTACACCGCGCTCCGGCTCTCGCGAAAGCCGGTGTTCATCTGCGCCGGGGATATGCCGTTCCTCAATGCGGACCTGATCCGATACCAGATCAAGCTCTTAAAAGGCTTGGACGCGGTAGTGCCCAAGCCGGGCGGGCTCCTCGAGCCGCTCCATGCCGTCTATGCGTCGTCCTGCCTCCCCGCGGTCGAGCGCCTGATCTCATCCGGCCGCAAGCGGCCGGTGGAATTCTTCGACCAGATCAAGGTGCGCGAAATCCGCGACCGCGAACTTGACCGCTTCGACCCGGACCACCTTTCCTTTTTCAACATCAACACCGCCGGCGACCTCAAAAAAGCCGAAAAGATTATTCACCGTGAGGGTCGCAAAGAATGACCATGCGATAAATGCCGCGGCTGCGCGGGTGTCGAATCAGCGGTTATAAATCCGGACCAGCTCGCAAAATTTCTGCGCCAGTTCCGGACTCAATTGCTCGGATAACACGCGCCATTCCCAGTTCCCATCCGGCACCGAGGGGATATTCATTCGGGCCGCTTGTCCCAGACCCAGGAGGTCCTGCATCGGCGCCATGGCCACATTGGCTACCGAACTCAGCGCCATCCGGAGCAATTCCCAACTGACTTCCTCCACCCCGATCTCCCGGCCGATATACTTGCAAAACCGGTCCTTTTCCGCATCAGAGGCCTCGCTCTCGAACCAGCCCCGGGCGGTGTTGTTGTCGTGGGTGCCGGTATAGAGGACGCAATTGGGAATGTGGTTGTGCGGCGCATAGGGATTTCGCGGCAAGTCCTCCGTGAACGCGAACAACAAGACCTTCATCCCCGGAAAACCGTAATGTCCGATCAGGTTTCTCACCTCGTCGCTGATAATCCCCAGGTCCTCCGCGATCAGCGGCAGGCTCGGGAACCGGCCGAACAGCCGGTCGAAAAATTCATAGCCCGGTCCTCGCATCCATTTGCCGTTCACCGCGGTCTTCTCCCCCGGCGGGACTTCCCAGTAATCCACGAATCCCCGAAAATGATCGAGCCGGATATAATCAAAAAATCGCAGGTTATGCCCGATCCGCTTGATCCACCAGTCGTAGCCGGACTCGCGGCGCCTCTCCCAGTCATAGACCGGGTTGCCCCAGAGCTGGCCGGTCTTGCTGAAATAGTCCGGCGGAACCCCCGAAACCACGGTCGGCTTCTTTTCCGCGTCCAGCTTGAATAGGTCCGGCCGGCTCCAGACCTCGGCGCTCTCGAAATTCAAGTAGATCGGGATGTCCCCGATGATCGTGATCCCCTTGCTCCGGCAATAATCCCGGAGCGCGAACCACTGCGCGAAAAACACCCATTGCAGAAACTGCTCTTTTTCCATTTCCGGCCGGAATTGCTCCCGGAACTTCTCCAGGATCACCGGCTTGCGGTCGCGCAGGTCCGAAGACCACTGGTTCCAGCTCCGCGCCGGCAAAGACCGCTTGAGCGTAAGGAACAGCGCATAGTCAAAAAGCCATTCCGAATTCTCCGCGCAAAACCGGTCATAGCCGGATTTATCCGGAAGCTTCTTGAAATTCTCGTAAGCGGTATCAAACAACTTTTCCTTGTAGGCATGCACCTGCGCGTAGTCGGTCCGGTCTTTGGGAAACCCCGGCGGGTTTTTCAGGTCCAGCCAGCTCAAGAGCCCGTCGCGCACCAGGAATTCCGGGCTGATCAGGATGGTGTTCCCGGCAAAGGCGGAGGGGCTGTTATAGGGGCAGTTGCCATATTCCGGCCGGGTCGGGTTGAGCGGGAGCACCTGCCAGCAACGGGCGCCGGCCTTCTCCAAAAAGTCCGCGAATTGATAGGCAGCCGGACCCAGGTCGCCGATGCCGAAGCCCGAGGCCAGGCTGCTGATATGGAGAACGATGCCGGCTCCGCGTTTCATGGTTGCTTATAATATCATATTCGGACCAAGTGCCAATTATGGAATGGGGTTAGGGGTTGGGGGTTGGGCGATCCCGCCTCCCCGGCTTTTGCCTTCGGCAACCGCTTTTTGGAAAGCCAATATGCCCTTAAACTATTAATCAGTGAATTAAGCATCTTCCCAATAATTTCTATTTCTTTCTGAAGCTTTCCCAATTGCTCCGCATTAAGATAATGGAGTCTTTCGGCCAGAATGAAGTGAGTCTCCAGTTCCATCAGCGAGCCGCGGGCGAT
>CAIUDS010000534.1 GCA_903897985.1 uncultured delta proteobacterium | reverse complement strand
GGGAGGCGGTTCGCGACGCACCGGCGGACATCGGCGTCCGGGTGATCCATCATGGCGGCGGTCAGTAGGCCCTTGGGGAGGCGGTCTGCCACGCGCCAGCGGACCTCGGCGTCCGGGTGATCCATCATGGCGGCGGTCAGTAGGCCCTCGGGGAGGCGGCCTGCCACGCGCCAGCGGACATCGGCGTCCGGGTGATCCATCATGGCGGCGGTCAGTAGGCCCTCGGGGAGCCGGTTCGCCACGCGACTGCGGACTTCTGGATCTTGATGATCCAGGTCACGAATTTCGCGTAAAACTTTTATTGCCGGGGCCTTATATTTATCACCCCCGATTCTCACCACGATTCTCACCACCTGGCCGATGGGCTCGATCTCAATCAAGTGGCCGTTGGCGGGAGGATCGGGCATCCAGTCACCCGCTTTCGCGGCGAAGTGAATACCTCCCCCGCAAACCGGTTCGGGGTTCCAGTCGGGAGCCTCAACGCTTGTTCCGACCAGGTAAACCAAAGGACTCAGCTGTCCGAATTTGGTCGGACCTTTCCAGTTTTCGTCAACAATTTTCAGATTCATTTTCAAACTCCTCTCCCCACTTTTCCTCGAGCCGGGAGATTCGGGTCTCCTCCAGGTCATCCTCGATCATGGTCGCGGCCAGCTCGAAGCCCTGGGCTCGCCCGATCATCTGCTGGGATGTCCAGGCCGGCCGGGTCCAGGTTGCACTCTCCCGAAGTCGCTTCGCCTCGATCTTCAACTGGTCAATCACGTCCTGAATCATGGCGTTACCTCCCGCAGGATCGCCAGAGCGGCGTCCAGAATCTCGCCGATGGTCGGTCCACCGGGCATCCGGCGGTCCCAGTTCACCGGCCGGCCCCTCGGCTCGGCCCCCGGCTCCCTGATCCACACGGCCCAGGCTCGGTAGACCGGCTCCCAGGCGGCCTCGAAGCCGTCGCCGTTGTGAGTGGTGACGGGGAGGTCCTTGGCCCCGAGCCGGCGCCGGGCATCCCGGATCGCCTGCTTCTCGGTCCAAGTCAAATTCCGATGCGCCGATTTTCCCATCACACCCTCCCCACGACCTGGAGAATCACGAACCCCCCGGAGGTCAACCATATCCAGAGTTGTCCGGTCAACTGAATACCGTTCGGAAGGGGAAGATGAGTTGCGGACCGACGGGCCTCGGCGAGCTCCAGAAGAGATTCGTCGAGGTGGTTCCGATTCAGACTCCTGACGATCTTGGGGGAGGCAAAGTCGAGAAGCAGATTCCCCGAATCATCCGTTGGTCGGGCGATGATTCCCTGCTCTCCGTTTCCGCTGATCAAGGCCGTTTTCATTTTCTCTTCTCCTTTTTTCAAAGGTGGGGGCTTCAACCCTCAGTTAACGATGAACATCCCGATCCCGAACCCGGAACCGTCTTCCATCGGACCCCAGATGCTCACGGTTTTCTGCCAACCAACTCCGAGTTCCCGGAGCTTGGCTTCCAGAAGCCACTCTTCCGTGAAGATTCCGGAACGTTCTCCGGTTCCATTCGCCGGTTGGATCGTTCCCTTCTCGGTCCTGGACTTCGGGAACCAGAAATTGCGATAAACGCGATTCCCGATTTCCACCTCGGCCAACAGGGCCTTTTCCGATTCCCTTTTAATTTCGCACTCGATAAAAATTTTCTCAGTTTCCATTTTCTTTCCCTCGTTTTTTTGGGTGGGGGCTTCAGCCCTCATTTGGTTTCCGGTCTTTTTCGTTTCATCCATCATCTTGATTACAAGTATAGCACTAAAATAAACTTTGTCAAGTCTTTTTTTGATCAAAAGCAAACATATTTCAAATAGTCAATAAAATCAATCGGTTGCAAAGCGAAAAAGTTGAGGCCGACGGGGCCTGGTCGGTTGTCAAAAACCGCCAGGGCGACTTTTCTGCTAAGTCATTGATTTTTAACGATTTTTAGAAGGAGTTTTATAAGTCATTGAAATCATTTGATTTTCATTTACTAACGTGAGATTCTTTAATGATATCAACGTTGTCACGGCGTCACGGTAAGGTTTTACTTTACCGTGACAGAAAAAACGTAATAAAAATCAGGGCACATATAAGAGATTTTGTCACGGTGTCACGGATGGGGGGGGGGGTCTTTTTTACTCGCCCCGGAGGATCATAAAAAATCATACCCCCATTTCTTACCCCCCCCCAAGATGCCGTGACACCGTGACAAATCGAGATAACCCATTGATTCATAAGACTTATTTCTGTCACGGAACACAGACGCGCGGGTGTGACAACCGTGACAAACCCTTATAACATAGGGAAAACATTGAGATTTTTTTGTCACGGCATAATTTTGTCATCGGAATTTTCCAGCTTCCATTTTTCAAGGTCTTGAAACCATAAGTGGCCACGAAACTTTTCGATGCGGAAAACTTTTGACTCATAGCCCAGATTTCGGCAAATCGCACCCGCACTTTTCAGCGTAACTTTTTCAGGCGCGAAGCGCAATTCTCGCAATACCCATTCCATTCCAAAAACTACCAAGCCTCGAAAGATGCTCGGGTGATCTTTAACCCGGCGTGGATTCTTCTCAATGTCCTCGTCTGAAATTTTGTCTAAGTCCAGGATGATCGCCGCCCGGATTGCCTGAGCCACCAGGCCGATCAGGCTCTCGTCCCGGCTCCGGTAAACGTGATCGGCATGCGTGAGCCAAAAATTGATCCGCTCATCCCATCTGATCTGTTTGACCATCGGCGGGACGAAGTCCAGGGCCTTCCCTACTAAAATCCGGAACTGAAAAAAGTTAACCAGGATTTCCAACGTGGTCTCCACTTCCGGCCGGCTCTTGAACTTGACTGCATAACGCTTCTCGCCGTCTGCATAGTGGATGATGTCTAGGCCCAAAATCTCTTCGAGGAACTGCCGCTCTTTAGCCACAAGCTCAGTGGCCTGGGCCAGGGCGCCTTCGGACCTTTTGTCCAAACGGCTACGGGCTTCTTCTTCGTCCCGGATGTAACGAAGGGCCTCCCGGATCGTGAGCTCACCATAGGTCTGCTCGCCGCGGCGTTCATCCCATTTGGACCTCATGCATCCTGAGGATCGGAAGAGGCGATCTATCTGGGCGGAGTCTTTGGTCCAACGGGCTAGAAAATTTGTAAGGGCCATGTCCCGCCGGCTCTCGTCACCATCATAGAGGACCGTGGAACCCTCCCACAGCTTGGCAAACTTGTCCGCAGCGCCGGAATCCCGACAACACTTTAGAATGTAATCATCGGGAAGGCTCTCTTGACACACCGCGTGGGGCGTGGTAGGATCAAGATCGAGGCTTCCGATTTTGGTAGACACGGAATCGCCCGGGGACCCACATTCCCGGGCGGTTTCGGTTTTGAATAACTTGGCATAGAGCCAGTCCAGGGCCTCTTGACAATCCTTGATGACCGGAGATGCGCCCGGCAGAATATCTCCGGTCATAATAAAATATCTCTCTTGATCATAAATTTCGATCTTGCCTTTTCTGCATTTTTTCCCCGGTTTTTTCCCTCTCCCGATAATATGAATTCCCTTTTTGCTCTGCGACCGTTCCTGATAAGTATTGAACCGGAGCATGATCTCCGCGGCCTCCAACTCCGGGGAGTCATCCACAAGGCAGTTGTCAAGATCAATCCCAAATATCCCCCCATCCGTGGCAAACTCAAATCCGATGCCGTTTCGTTTCGTTTTGACATGAGAGGCAAGAGCTTGCTCGAAGGTCCGCCAGGTCTCGGGGACCCCGGCCTCAGCGCCGTCATTCATTCCGGGAGTAAAGGGCATCTTAGCCGGTTTACCATCGCGGATCACGATCTTCCAATCAACCCACTGGGGGAGGACTTTCAACTCGGCGGGGATTTGATCGAAATTCATTTGCGTTTATCCTCCCAGCCTTTATAGTTATTGGCCTTTAGGCGGGAGCGGAACTGGATACCCTTGTAGGTCGTGGGGATGGGGGCGATTGAGGGAGTAGTCATCATGACCTCCACAAACGCAAAGAGCACTCTACCAAGGCCGCGCTAGGATCAGCCAATACTGACGAGGCAAAGGCCGCGCCAGCCCTGGTAGAGTGCTCATTACTTTTGGGGATTAAAAAAACCAATCCCATACCTTAAACCTCGTCATGATCTAAGAATAGCATAGTGCAAAGTAAAAGTCAAGAAAAATCTTCGATCAGATCATCACGGCCTTGACCTCGTCCAGGGAAAAGCAGACGGCGGTTTTCCCGCCGGCGTCTCGGACCATTTCTAAAAAGTCTTCTTGAAGCGGATCGAGGTCGGGATGCTCTTTCGTTTTAAGCTCGATGGCGATATACTTGCCCCGATAGCAGACCAGGATGTCGGCCACGCCGGCCTGGGCATAGGAGCTCGGCGGATACTTGACCGGAACGCACATGTCCAGGGAGCGGAGATAATTCATGACCTGGCCGGTGAGCTTGCCGTGGGGGGTCATTCTTTCGGTTCCTCGGGGAAGAGCGGAATCTGCGTAGGGTTGTCCAGCTTGGTCAAGACATCATCTTCTCTTTTGTCCAAATTTTTGAGTTGCTCATTGAACGCCGCGGACATGGCCGCCTTGTCCTCCCGGACCTGCTTGCGCTCGCGGGCGATCCGTTCAAGTTCCTTCCACTCCTGGACCCGGTTCAAGCCACCCGGCTTCCCGCACTCTTCGGCGATGTTCATGTCCAGAGGGACTTCCCGACCATCATTAAGTCGGACGCTTACTTCAACATCCTTTTTCATTTATTTTCTCCTTCATTTTGTTTTTTCAGAAAAGAGCGGCAATTGAATTGGCCACCGCTGATCATCATCATAAGCATTATTCCTGTTAGAATACCGGAAGGAAAAATTCACGCAATCATTCCCTTGATCGCTGCGGACATATTTCGAGGTCTTCCAACAGAACCAGCCGCGCTCGGGATTCGGTTTGGCCGAACGGTGAAAGCAGATGTGGCATTCATGATCAACCATGTCAACCCCCGAATAATTCCTTTTCCGTTTTCCCGAGCAGTTTGGCCAGCCGCTCCCTAGTCTCCGCCGTGGGCAACGCTCGGCCATATAGAATCTGGCTGAGCAGGGAGCCGGTGATCCCGACCTTGCTCGCGCAAGTTTCCTGCGAAATACCCTTGTCGCTGATTGCGGCCTTGAGCCTCCCGTTGTATTTAGCCTTTGCCATGTTCTACCTCCCGAAATTTTCAGAGAGGGGGAGGGAGTGATGATTAATCACTGTCGGCCCCTCCCAATCCAGGTTATCCTAGGGCATGAATTGTTGCCGACTTTCATCCCTTACCTTCACCCAGACAACCTCCCAGGATTTCTAGCCTAGCATACTTTAGAAACCCTGTCAAGAAAAATCTTTTCTATCAAGATTTTAATTGTAATCTATCTAACATCATATCCTGATAACCTTTTGATCTTTTTAGGGAAGTAAAAAAACTTATTTTTTCTCTTGACATTCGATTTATAAAGTGCTATAGTCTTTTTCATGCTGGACGTGAAGAGATATCAAAAAGAAAGAGGCAAGCTGGGCATGAGCCACGAGGCCGTGGCCCGCAAGATCGAGGTCTCCCTGGCCACGGTGTTTGCCTGGGTCTCTCATCGGAGCCGGCCCAAGGAGGAACACCTGAAAGAGTTGGCGGACCTGTTCGGCATCAAAGACTGGCGGGAGTTGATCGAGCGATGAGCAACCTCATGGCCCATCAGCTCCACGCCGCCGACATCGCGGATGCTCACCCCCGCTTCGGCTTTTGGCATGACACCGGGACCGGCAAGACCGCCGCGGCAATCGAGATCATCCGCCGCCACGCGGTCAAGACCCTCGTGGTCTGCCCGATCTCGATCATCCGGTGCGCCTGGATCGAGGACTTGGCCAAGTTCTGGCCTGAGGCCAGGCCGGTCAATCTCTGGGAGGCCCGACAAAAGAAGAATCCCTACTACCACCAGGCGCTGGCCGATTGCAAGATCGGGATCGTGAACTTCGAAACGTTTTCCTTGATGATGAAAAATCATGAAATCCAGGGAGCCGGTTTCAAGCTCACCATCTTTGATGAATCGTCTAAACTGAAAAATATAAAAGCCCAGGTTACGAAGAGGGCCATCGCCTGGTCTGATACTCAGGATTATGTTTACCTGCTCTCCGGGACGCCGGCCCCGAACTCCGAGCTCGAATACTGGCCCCAGGTCCGATGCCTGTCGCCAGTCCTCTTTGGCCATTCTTTTTACTCGTGGCGCGCCCGGTGGTGCTATCCGACCGGCTATGAAAATCACGTGTGGAAACTCCGACCGGAAAGCAAGCCTGAGTTTTATAAGGCCCTCGCCCAGGTCTCCGAGGTGGTCCGGCGCGAGGATGTTCTGGACCTCCCGGAGCGGACTTTTAATATCCGCGAGGTGACCCTGGATGCAAATGAAATGCAGTCCTATCATGAAATGAAAGACGCGGCACTTTTGGAATTATTGGAAAATCAGCAAGATCACGATTCGATATCCATTGTTAGACCCGATATGAAAAAAAGACACTTAATGGAATTAGACGGACATGTTGAGCTCAGACCCATTTCAAAAATCAAGGCCGTGAACGCCGGGGCCAAGCTCATGAAACTCCGGGAGGGCACGTCGGGATTCTATCTGGACGAGGAGGGGCGCGCCCACGATGTCGGGGCATCCAAGCTAAAAGAACTATCCGACCTGCTCGAGGAAATCGGGGACCATCAGGTTCTGATTTGGTTCCACTTTCATCACGAAGGGGATCAGATCGAAAGAATGCTCAATTCTCACGGAACCGTCGGGAGAGTAGACGGGACCATCGGGAACCAGAATATCAAAGATCAGACGGTCAAGAATTTTCAGAATGGCCAGAATAAATATCTGCTCGCCCATCCCGCCAGCCTCGGGCACGGCGTGACCTTGACGAATTGTCATTATGCGATCTACTTCTCACTGAGCCACAGCCTGGAACTTCACCTCCAATCGCAGGATCGGATTTACCGCAAGGGCCAAACTAAACCTTGCTCGTATTATTTTCTGGTTGCAAAAAATACGGTTGACGGGGTGATCTTAAAAGCCCTAGAGCGCAAGAAATCCGTGGTAGATGAGGTCATGAATTTTATTATGGGAGGGGAAAAATGAGCGGAGAGAATTTAGCGGAACTGTTCAACCAGGAAACCTCGAGCCCGGACGGTGAGCTTAAGGACTCGCTGGCCCAGCTGGTCCTGCTCAAAGCCGAGGAGAAAAAACTTGGCGACGAACTGGACTCTACCAAGGCCGCCCGCGAGGCCGAAGAGGCCCGGCTCTATGCACTCATGGAGTCCGCGGGCTTTCAGCGCGTGACCACGGACGCCGGAACATTCTACCGGAAGGATGACCTTTACGCCTCGGAAGAGGACAAGGTGAAGGTCCGCGCCTGGCTCCGCGAACATGACCACGGTGACCTGATCACCGAGATCGTGAACGTCCGAACCCTGTCGGCCTTCGTCAAGGAACTTCGGGAGCATGGAAAGGAGGTGCCCCCGGGAGTAGCGATTACTTTGAAAAAGCGGATCGGCGTAAGAGCGAAATAACCAAGCCGCCAACGCGGCACAAAGACCAAGGAGAAAAAACGATGACCAAAGAAAAAAAGACCGAAGAAACCACTCTCGCCGTGCCGGCCACTCCCGGGGCACTGGCGCCGGAGCTGGCCAACATCTTCGACCTTGCCAAAAACATGGCCGAGGTCGAGGCCCGGCTTCCGGCGATCGGGATCATTCACCAGGGCCAGCTCTTCCGCTGGCCATTCCCCTTGCCGAACGGCAAGGACACCTTGCCCGAGTTCAAGGCCGTGATCCTGGACATGAACCGGATCAACGCCTGGTGGGAGGTGCCCTTTGACAAGTCCGGGGGAGGGACGCCACCTCAGTGCTTCTCGATGGACGGAATCACCGCGGACCCGAATGGCGAGAAAGTCCAGGCCAAGTCCTGCCACGAATGCCCGATGAACGCTTACCAGAGTGACCCGGATGGCGGAGCGGGAAAGGCGTGCAAAAACATGAAACGGGTCCATCTCATGATCGAGGGGAGCCTGCTCCCCTACCGGCTCACCCTGCCCCCGTCCAACCTCAAGGTCGTGGACCTTTACGTCTCGATGCTCACGAGCCGGGGGATCCCCTATCAGCTCGTGGTAACCAACTTCGGGCTCAAGGTGGCCAAGAACAAAAGCGGGATTGTCTACTCCGAAGTGGACTTGACCGAGGTGGGCCTGATCGAGACCCGCGAAGCGGCGCTTAGGATCAAAAAGATGTGCGATGATAATCGGAAGATCATGCGGAGCCAGCCCATTGTTCCTGCGGAATTTGATGCCGAGAAGATTTGATCCTTGCGCGAACCCCCGGACCTCCGGGTCCGGGGGTGAATGGAGGGATCAAAAATGATGAAAAAACAAAAACAAGATTTAACTTTCAGACGAGATTTGGGAGCAAAAGAACCATCAATAATTATTGAAACCGGAACAGGAATCGGGATTGTAATATCCGCCGTCCGACTCAACGAAATTATTGAACTCATTGAAAGAATAAATGCAAACCCCGATCAAAATAAGTAAGGAGGCGAAAAATGGTTTGGAATCCATCACCTGAAGTGGCAATCGCTCGGGACTTCGGAATCAAATTTAATAAAAAGATGGTAATTATTTTTCACGTCAATGATAAAGGCGAGTTGGGATACGCGAGTTATGGCGAGACAAAAATCCTTTGCTCGGAAGCGCAAAAATTGGCGGATCGGATGTTTGAATTCATAATCAAAGATGAAGGATAATTTTTGCAAACTCCCATAAAAATATCCAAAGTAATCGGCCCGCCCGGCACCGGCAAGACCACCGAACTACTCCGGCTCCTCGGGGCCGCGGCCCGGAAGTATGACCCCGAGCGGATCGGCGCGGTGTCCTTTACCAAGGCCGCGGTCAAAGAGATGCGCTCCCGGGCGGCCGAAGAAGCCGGCCTTGAACCGGACAACCTCAAGAATATCCAGACCATTCACTCCCTATGTTTCGCCCTGGCCGGCATCAAAAAGGACCAGGTGGCCCAGGGCGCTGCGGTCATGAAAAAGTGGAACGAAGATTTCCCGACCTGGGCCATGCCCCTGGACCATGCCGAGTTCACCGAAGACGATCACTACAAAGAGACGCACGCGGACCGGGCGTGGGAGAATAAAAAGACGTTCAACCTCATGAACATTTTCCGGAACCAACTACTCCCGGCGCCGACCTGGCCGGATGAATCCGCCCAGCGGTTCTGGGCGGACTGGTCCGCTTGGATGACCGCGAGCGACTACGTTGACTTTACCGCCATGATCGAGCTCGCGGACCGGGCCGAGCTCGCCCCCGATGTGGATGTGCTCTTCGTGGACGAGGCCCAAGATCTCACCCCGCTCCAGCTCCGGGTGATCAACCGCTGGGCGGACCGGGCGCTGGCCACGGTCTTCGCCGGCGACTCCGACCAGTGCATTTACCGCTGGGCCGGGTCCTGTCCCGAGGTCTTCCGGGACTTGCC
>CAIUDS010000533.1 GCA_903897985.1 uncultured delta proteobacterium | reverse complement strand
CTCTGGTCGCCCCGCTGGTTATACCAAGTCAAAACCGTTTCCGCGTCCTCCCCCCGGTTCGACGCGATCACCGTAAAATGCTCCGCCGCCTCGCCGAATAAATGCCCCTGCATCGGCCGCTTCACCGCGATCAGCCGGAAGCCGTGCTCGCTCTCATTCATGCTGTGCGTGCTCTCCGCGATCCAGCCGCCCCCGCCCTCCAACTCCCGCCAGGCCGAGGCCGGAAGGCTCGCGATATTCTCGCGCACCGCCGAGTCCAGGTCCGCCCCAACCGCATACTGGATCCCCTGGTCCTCACACCAGTCCAGAAGTTCCGCCTGATACGCCGCGCTGTCCGAGCGAAAATACTTGATCCGCTTCTTCCCCCCGCTCAGCCGCGACAGCCTCCCCCCACACCGCTTCAGCGCCACCAGGTTCCCGCTCTGCGGACTCGCGTTCCCCTCCCGGAATTCCGCGTCCAGAACCAGACCGTTCTCCGCCAGGTGGCTCACCAGCGGGCTGTAACCCTTCATCCCCTTGTAAGTCATCTGCGCCGACCGCTTCTCCGCCTCGATGATCGTCGCGTCCGTATCCAGCGTGTAATCCGTTCCGGCCTCCTGCGCCAACTCCCGCGCAACCACCCGCTGGTTGATCCGCTCCAACCCCCGCAACCCCGCCCCGGAACCCATCCGCCGAAGCCAGTCCCCAACCGCATCCGTCGAAGGAATCTCGTTCAAACCCAGCGCCTCCCGCAACGCAGAGTCCCGCTCGATCATCCGCAAGTCCTCCAGGCAATGCCCGCCCCCGTTGAACAGCAGTTGGAGCGGAAACACAAACGCCAGCGGCGAGTAGCCGGCCGCGCTCCCCGGCGCCGGAAGATGCCGCATGCAAAGATGCTCGAAGTTCAGTCCGAGCACGAACTCGCCGAATAAGACCAGACCGGCCTGTGCCGTGATCGAATCCCGGGTGGTATCCAACTTGAACGGAAGAATGGTTTGATCTATCATATTTTCACCTCGTTGGTTTGGTATTTTGTGGTCCGCACAACTCCATCATACCAGATTTACGAGGTTTTTTTATCTGGATAAATTCCGATCGCGGAATTAGGGTCATTATTCAGTCCGACATCGCCGGAAGGAAACAAGACCTCCACAACTCCGATACCGGAAAAAAGCGCTTTTTTGCACTCCCAATATGCTATTAGCGTGCGCCGGAATTATCTCCGGCCCATTCGAACGGGCCGTCGCTATGTCTTAGGCACTTCGCTCATTGGAATGCCAAGAGCGTTGGCAACCCCTTTTCCATAAGTGGGATCGGCCTTCAGGCAGTTGCCGATGTGGCGGATTTTGATCTCCTTAGGAGCATCGCCTATCGCGCGAGCGGTATTAGCAAATAGCACCTTCTTCTGTTCCTCACTCATCAATCGGAAGAGCAGGCCGGGTTGAGTGTAGTAATCTTCGTCCTCACGATGATTCCAATGGTCAGCAGCCCCTTCCAGGCTGAGGGGCGGTTCGGCGAATTCCGGCTGTTGTTGCCATTCACCGTAACTGTTGGGTTCATAACCGAGCGTGCTGCCATGATTGCCGTCAACCCGCATGGACCCATCGCGATGGTAGCTGTGGAACGGGCAACGGGAGGCATTGACTGGTATAAGGTGGTGATTTACGCCGAGCCGATAGCGTTGGGCATCACCGTAGGAGAACAGGCGCCCTTGGAGCATCTTGTCCGGTGAAAAACCAATGCCGGGCACGATATTGGCCGGGTTGAAGGCAGACTGCTCCACCTCGGCAAAATAATTTTCCGGATTGCGGTTCAATTCCAGCACCCCCACCTCAATAAGCGGGTAATCCTTGTGGAACCAAACCTTGGTGAGATCAAATGGGTTATAGGGACATTTTGCCGCATCCTTCTCCGGCATCACCTGGATTTTCATGGTCCAGCGCGGGAAGTCCCCCTTCTCAATGCTTTCGTAGAGGTCGCGCTGGTTGCTTTCCCGGTCTTTTCCTATGATCGCCGCAGCCTCTTCATCGGTCAAATTCTTAATCCCCTGCTGGGTGAGAAAATGAAATTTGACCCAGTGCCTTTTATTCTTGGCGTTAATCATACTGAAGGTGTGGCTGCCAAAGCCATGCATATGGCGGAAAGAGTAAGGGATGCCGCGGTCGCTCATCACGATGGTGACCTGGTGCAGCGCCTCCGGCAGAGAGGTCCAGAAGTCCCAGTTGTTGCGGGCGCTGCGCATGTTGGTTCGCGGATCCCGCTTGACGG
>CAIUDS010000532.1 GCA_903897985.1 uncultured delta proteobacterium | reverse complement strand
GCTCAGCCCGGTGACCAGGTTGGAGAAGATCAGCACGGAAAGGAAAACCAAAAAGATCAGACTGAGCATCATCCGGTTGAGCAGGTCCCCGATCATCTCCATCCCCGGAATCTGTTCCTCCATCCGCACGCCCCGGAAATAGCCGAACAGCCAGTAGGACCCGAAATAGGTCAGGAGCAAAAAGCCCCCGGCCAGCGCGAACAGGAACAGCGCCTTTTTTCTTGAACTCCGGTCGCGCAACGAATTGCGCAGGGTTTGAATCCGCGCGGCAATAATGATCGCAATATCTCTAAACATCAATATACTTTTATGATGCGAACCAAAACGGCCGGGATTTAAACCATTTCCTCCCCGCCGGCCCGCCTCGCCCAAGATAATACCCGGCCGGAGCCAAAGGTCAAAAAGGAGCTCGCGCACCGGTAGAGGTTTTCCACAATTGGGTTCAGAGCTTAAGTTATAACTTGTGGCGAAGGAGAAGATTTCTTCTTATCGAATTTGAGGGGAACGGAGCCGCGGGTTCAGCGGCTGCGGAGAACCGCGAATTTATTGCTTTTCCGCTTTTTTGCCCATAATCAGGGACCAGAAATGATAGGAGTAGTCCACGCCGGACCAGACGGTGAGGACCACGGCGAGGAGAAAGACGGTTATGCCCATGATATAGAAATTGACCCAGCCGATATGGTAATAGAGGATGATGGCGGAGATGCTGAAAATCTGAAAAATGGTTTTCCATTTGCCCAGGGGCGAGGCCGCGATCACCACGCCCTCGGCCCCGGCCACGGACCGGAGCGAGGTGATGGCGAGTTCGCGCGCGATGATCACCACCGCCATCCATCCGGGCAGGCGGTTTTTCTCGACCAGCATCACCATGGCGCCCACGACCAGGAGCTTGTCGGCGAGGGGGTCGAGGAGCTTGCCGAAGTTGGTGATCAGATTATATTTGCGCGCCAAGTACCCGTCCAGGATGTCGGTCAGGCTGGCGATCACGAACAAAATACAGGCTAAAATGGACCAGAGCAGGTTGTGTCCCGGGGGCGGCTCGATTTCCCAACGGATCCAGCTCTGACCGCCGGGCTCCGGCTCGAGAAGCAAAATCAATACCAAAACCACCGGCACCAGCACGATCCGGAACATGGTCAGGATATTGGCGATATTAACAAGCCGGGGAGGGCTTTGCGCTTCGGACATTTTTGGGCTGCCTTTCTTTTTATTTCCTGGTCACGGTCCGTTCCGAGATGATTACCACCCGGCTCTTGTAACGGTTGGAACTCGTGCCCCGATCTTCGTATTTCTCCCGGTATTGCTGCACTTTCTTGACATAATTTTTGGTCTCCGCGTAAGGCGGGACTCCCGAGTATTTGTCCACCGCGCCCGGCCCGGCGTTATAAGCCGCCAGGGCCAGTTTCTCGTTATCCTGGTACCTGGCGAGGAGCGACTTGAAATAGGCCACGCCGGCGAAAATATTATCGCGCGGGTGATAGGGGTCAATCAGGCGCATCATCTGCGCGGTCTCCGGCATGAGTTGCATCAACCCCTGCGCGCCTTTCCGCGAAACCGCCTTCGGATCATAATTCGATTCCACCTTGATCATCGCCCGGATCAGGTTCTC
>CAIUDS010000531.1 GCA_903897985.1 uncultured delta proteobacterium | reverse complement strand
TCGGTCGGAACGGCGATGTCCAGGTGGGATGGGCTTGAGTTTAGGTAAGGAGGTTTGAAGCAGAAAAGGAGGGCAGCTTCCCGGATAGAGGAGAAGCCGGCGGGTGGGAGGGTCATGGCCCGGATGAAGCATTGACAAAGCGCGGGCATTTGCATAAGATTTTTTGGCCGGATGCGAGACCGCCAATACATATACTCGATGTCAGCCCTGATCCTGGTCGGGATTGCGGCCTATTTGCCCGCGGTCCTGCTTTCGCAAAATTTCATCGCGGACTCCTATTGCTACCTGACCCTGGCCGAGGGCCTGCGCAGCTTTTCGTATTCGCTGCCGGAGTTTCGCCATCTTAAATATCTGCCGTTCTATCCGGCCTTGATTTCGCTGCTCAATTTTCCGGGAGCGGGGCGGGAGGTCTATCTGATCTCGGCCAAGCTGATCAGCATGTTTTCCTTGATCGGGGTTTCCCTGCTCGTTTTTGACTTCCTGTTCGGCGAGCTGCGGTCACTCCGGCTCGCGTTCCTAGCCGGGCTGCTGGCGCTGCTCTGTCCCAATTTCATCCTGACCAGCGGCAACATCCTGAGCGAGCCCTTGTTTTCCCTGCTCGGGTTCGCGTGTTTTTTCGCGTTGGCGCGGAACCGTAATTACCTGGCCTGGATTTTGGCGGGGCTGGCCGCGCTCACGCGGTGGGAGGGGCTTTTGCTGGTCCCGGCGCTGGCGCTACGAGAAGGGAAAACTCCGCGCCGGCTGCTCAAGGGGTTGTTGCTCGGGGTCTTGATTTACAGCCCGTGGGGTTGGTTCGTCCTTTCGCACCGGAGCGAGTTCTTCACCTATTCCTATCCGCAGGAGTTGATGATCCCGAGCCATACCGGCCTTTTTTTCCTGCTCGATGTCCTGCTCTTTTTGTCGCCCCTGCTCGCGCTCTTGGGGGCCGCGGGCCTGGGCTTTTTTCCCAAGCGGCTCCGGCCGGGCGTAATTTTATATCTGGCCGCTTACACCGGCGTCCATATTTTCTGGCACTGGCGCGCAATGCGGTTCACGCTGCCGCTGGTCCCCTTTTTCATCTCCGGCCTGTTTTTCCTGTTCGCCGGGCTGCGCAAGAAATGGGAGGGCGGGAAATTTGCGCGCGAACGGAGGGCTTCGGTCGCCGCCCTGGTTGTGACCGCGGTCTCGGTGCTGGGGTTTGATGTCTACGCATATATGCGGCTGGCGCGTTTGCCGGCGGACGCGAGAATCGAGGCGGCGCAAAAGCTGGCGGCGAGCGATCAAGCGGCGGTGGTCATTGGAGATATGGACCCGGTGATGGCGCGCTGGTGGGGCTTGAAACGGGGATTTAGCTGGCGGGAGCTGGGGACGCGGAAACCATATCCGTGGGTTGCGGAAAGATATTTGAAGGACGGGGCGCGGTATCTGTTCTGGTCCGGATCGGACCGTTTTTCCACGGACCTGTTTAAAGAGCCGGGTCAAAAGGGCTACCTTTCCCAACCGGTGCCATACGAGGGGCGAAATTATTTGCTGACCTTTTATCCCATGTATTTTCTGGACCAGGGCCGGCTCATCGTTTTCAACCTGGAACTGAGACCGGCGGAAGGCGAGTAAGATGCCGGGTAAACTGGGCGACCGTAATTACAGATATTCCATGCTCGGCATCATCCTGCTCGGGATCATCGCCTATTTGCCCGCGATGGTGATGATCCACAAATTTTATTCGGATTCCTATTGTTACCTGACCTTGGCGAAGGGGCTCAGGGGCTTCAGCTATTCCCTGCTCGCCCACCGGAACCTCAAGTATCTCCCGGTCTATCCCATCAGCATCTTCCTGGTTAACGCCCTAAGCCTGGGATCATTGGGCTACCTGTATTCGGCAAAACTGGTGAGCATGTTTTCCCTGCTCGCGACCGCGTGCCTGGTCTTTGATTTTTCATACGACCCCTCGCGGTCAGATCGCTTCCCGCTTCTGGCCGGCCTGCTTGCGGTTTTATCCCCGGTTTTCATCTGGATGAGCGGCAACATTTTGACCGAGCCGCTTTTCGGTTTGCTGGGTTTTGCCAGTTATTTCTTTCTCTTTCGGCAAAGGAATTATCTGGCCTGGATTTTTGCCGGGCTGGCCCTGATGACCCGTTACGAGGGCGTTTTTCTGATCCCGGGCTTGGCGCTCGCGCAATGGAAAACGCCCCGACAGTGGCTGTCCGGTCTTTTGATCCTGGCCATCATTTGCGCGCCCTGGACCGTGTTTATCCTTTCTCATCTGGGGGAGTTCTTCGCTTATTCCTATTTCCAGGACATGGTGATCAGGACTCATACCGGTTTTTATTTCCTGGCGGACCTGTTGTATGGTCTATCTCCGCTGATCGCGGTTTTGGGCCTGGTCGGAATTTATTTCTATCCGCAAAGGCTGCGGCCGGGAGTGCTCATATTTGTCATCGCCTTTTCCCTGCTCCATATCTATTGGGCCTGGCGGTTCGTGAGGTTCACGCTCCCGTTCGTTCCCTTCTTCACGATCGGCGCCGTCTTTTTTGCCCGGGGGTTGCTTAACAAGCTGCAAGCCTTGATGCCGGCCCGAATCCGGTTGATTACGGTTTCGGGTTTGGCTTTGGTCATAATCCCGCTGCTGGCGGGGGACGCCTATGCCTATTACAGCCTGGACAAATTTCGTAAAGACTTCGAGATCGAGGCCGTGAAAAAAGTGCTGGAGTATGACGCGAACGCCGTGGTCTTGACCAACATCGAACCGCATCTGGCGGGCTGGTCTGGGATGAAGCATACGATCCCATGGTGGGAGTTCGGGGAAAAAGACCCTTACCCATATATCGCTCAAAAGTATCTTGAGGATGGGGCCCGGTATCTGATCTGGTCTCGGACCGGGGATTATCCCTTTCCTTTTTTCAAGGAACTCGTGGCCAAGGGTTATGTGTTTAAACCGACCCAATTTCAGGGTCGGACTTATACCTTGACTTTCTATTCGATTTACTTCCTGGACAATGGCAACCTGATTATTTTCAGCCTGGACTTGAAGCCGGCGGAGGGCGGAGGCAAATGACCGGCCGGGAGCGGATGAAGCGGGCGATCCATTTCCAGGGCCCGGACCGGGCGCCGGTCAGTTTCAAGGATGTGTTCCCGCTGTTCCATATTCCGCCGGCAAGCTGGCAGCCGCAAGAGCCATACTATCCCTATGTTCATCCGCTGATGATCAAGTGGCGGCTGTGGAAGTGGAAACAAAAGCCGGCGGGGGTTCCGCGCAACTGGCTGGAGCAGACCCGGACCGCGATAGACGAGTGGGGGACCGTTTGGCGGATTTCTCCGATCTCGACGCAGGGGGAGACGGTTAAATGCCTGCTGGAGGACAGTTATGACCTGCTGGAGCATTTTTCGCCGCCGGATTTTACGGATTGGAACCGTTTCAAGCGGTTTGCGCGCTGGAGCAGGTGGTTCGGGGGCTCGAGGTATCGGCTGGGAGCGAATGACAATTCGCTGTGGGAACGGTTCCGCTATTTGCGCGGGTTTGAGAACGCCATGACCGATCTGCTCGAATACCCGAACCAGGCGCGGAAGTTGCTCGATATTCTCACGGACTGTCATCTGAAGATCATAGACAATTTCAAGCGGGCGGGCGCGGACGGGTTCATGCTGGTTGACGACTGGGGCACGCAGGACCGGACTTTTATTTCGCCGAAACTGTTCAACGATTTTTTCTTTCCCTGCTATCGGAAAATGGTCGAGCGCTGTCACGCGCTGGGCATGGACATCGGCATCCACTCGTGCGGGAACATCCGGCTGATCGTGCCGGCGCTGATCGAGCTGGGCATGGACTTTTTGGAACTGGACGCGCCGAACATGTGCGGGATTGACTGGCTGGCGGAGAACGCGGCGGGCAAGATCGCGCTGTTCTGCTCGCCGGACATCCAGGAGGTTTATTTCCGGAACGCCCCGGCGCTGCTGGAGCGGCACATCAAGGAGTTGATTTTCAAGCTGGCGGATTTCAAGGGCGGCTTCGCCGGGTGGCCTTACCCCGAATGGTGGGTGCTGGGCGTGAGCAAAGCGCACCATAAGCTGGCCATCAAGCTGTTCCTAAAACACGGCCGATATCCGCTTTAAATCGGGTCTCGAGCGGTTCGGCCAATCCCGGTCTAATCCTAGTAGATCCAGGTTATTTCACGACCGTTGGTGTTGTAATACTTGCGCTCGGTCATGGCGCCGATGTCGTCATATTCGCATTTTTCCACCGCGTGTTGCCGATAATTTTTCGGTTTTCCGTCCTTGCCGAAAAATCTTTTTTCCAGCACATGTCCCTGATAGTCCAGGACCATTTTGACGGTGGCGATTTTCATTTTCTTGTGCAATTTGAACTGGTCGTCCTTGCCGAAGTAGCTGGTCTCGGCGATCTGGTTCCACTGATCGTATTTATGCTTGATGATTGCGACCTTGCCGTCTCCGGCTTCGGCGGGCTTGTCATCCTTGTCGAAAAACCTTTCCTCGATCCGGCGGTCGCCCTCGTCATAAACATAGCGGACGACGGCGGACCCCAGGATCCCCGCGACCGGCTTGCCGTTCGGACCGAAATAGCTGACCTCGACCAGGTTCCGGTGGGCGTCGTATTTGTTCTTCACGACCGCGGCCTTTTCCTGCTTTTCCAGCGCCGGCTTTTCCTTGTTATCATAATAGCTCCGCTCCGCCAGGTTCCCCATTTCATCAAATTTCATTTTGACGACGGCCGCCCATTTCTTGGTGGTAGTCATCAAGAGATGGTCGTTTTTGTTGTAAAACCTGACTTCAACCAGATTTCCGCGCGAGTCGTATTGCATTTTAATCAGATGGGCATTGCCTTTGCCAACCTCCACCTTGTCGCCCATGGTCCCGAAAAACCGGAGCTCGAGCGGATTGCCAAAATCGCCGAATTGGTAACGGACCATGGCGGCGCCCGCAAGGTAATCCAGCCCCTGCTCGTCCACCAGGTTGGGAGTCCAATCCGGCGTCAACGCCTGGTTTTCGACAAGCTTTCCCTCTAGGTTGAAAAACTTTTCCTCAATCAGATTGCCGGCCTGGTCATATTTGTATTTGTAGTCCGAGACGCCGAAAGAATTTTGGACCGCAAGGCCATTCTCGTCGGTGACTTTGGCTTCAATGATATTGCCCTGGGCGTCATAGGTATAATGGCTATAGACGAACAGGCCCTTGCTCGCGCCGCGGCTGAGCCCCTGGGCCCGTCCGGCGCTCTGGCAATAGGACTCATTGATCCGTCCCTTTTCATCCAGGACATAATTGCGCCCGGCGCATTCGTTCTGGTTATTTTTCAGTTTGCCGTATTGATCATAAGAACTCAGGGTGGCCTGATGTTTCTGCTCGTCCCGGACGAGCAGCCAGGAATAGATGCCTTGGGAGTCCGGCGCGGGCTGGCCCTGGTAATTCAGGTTGCTGATCTTATAGCCTTGGGCATTGTATTCGAAAACCCGCGAGCTGGGGACCAGATGGTTCTCGATCGCCTTCTGGCCGGCGCGAAGATACTCCCATCGGATCAGCCTTCCCTTGTCATCATAAACCAGGTTATAGGCGTTGACCTCTTTGGTCTTGTCCGCGGAGATTTCGAAGCGGCAGGAAAGGCTCAAATCCGTTTCCCATCGAATCTGGCGGCAGTAGCGGTGGGATTCCGCGGCCGACAAAAGCGCCGGGCAAAGGATCAGGAACAACCCCAACCGGGAAAGAAATTTAACTACGGTTTGCATGGTTCAGTTACCCCCTCTTTGATAATGCGGATTCTATAGCATTATTTGAAAAACTTGTCAAACTCAAGCCGTCTAACGCTTTTCTTTGGCCGCGCCGAAGGCGCTTTGGAGTGCGGACTTCGGCGAGCTCAGTCGAGCCGTCGCTTGAGACCGCTTTGGGTTCGCCCGGGCTTGACCGGGCGGAATGGGAAGATGCTCACGGGTCAAGCCCCTACCCGGAGGTTCGGGCGGAAAGCGGCGTCAAGCCGCCGCATTCCAAAGAGGGGCCGCGCCCCTCGGAAAAGTGTTAGACGGTCAGCAAGCGGCCGGATGGGCGCCGGGCCGGCGCGGGACCGATTTGACCGGGAAGCCGAAATCCGGTATAAATAATTGCGGCTGGAGTGCCGGGAGGAGAAAATAGATGAGGAAGGTAAAAGCAAAGGAATTAAGCCTGGAAGATTTCCGGAATTACGGGACCTTCGCCAACCTGCTTCAGCCCGAACTCTATGGTTTCGGCGAGCCGCCCATCCAGTTTTTCCGGGACATGCTCCAATTAAGTCTGGGCGTTCCCGCGGCGTCCTTTTCCGTCAATGTCGTGGCCAGGCGGCCCTTCGTCATCACCAAGACCGAGTTCCATTCCTCTTGCGGCGAGGGCATCCTGCCCCTGGACAACGACATCCTGATCCATTGCGGGCCGGCCACGCGCAACGGGGTCACGCCCTTTGACCAGTTTGAGGTCTTCCGCGTGCCCAAAGGGACCATGGTCTGCCTAAAGCCCGGGGTCTGGCATCATGCCCCGTTCGCGCTCGGGGATAAGCCGGCGCATATCCTGGTGGTTTTGCCGGAGCGGACTTATGCCAATGACTGCGGCGTGGTCGAGCTCAAGGCGGATCAGCAGATCGAGATTCAGCCATAACCGGAGTTGCCCGGACGGCCGGAAGAGTTAGAATAGTTTTGATCGTGAATCGGAAAAGTTTTGCACGGAGGATGGAAGCATGAAAAAGATGGTGCTGGCGGCTTGGATCGCGTTGTGTTTTCCCCTGATCGCGGGGGCGGAAGAGCCCGCGCCGAGTCAGCCCCCGGCCGGGCAGGACCGGCAGCAGTCCGCACCCGCCGATCAACCGCGGGATCAGGATTGCGGGAAGGACGGCAACGCCGACGAGTGCGGCAGCGGCCATTTCAGTCTAAAAGGTCCCAAGATCAGCTTTGAGGGCGCGCAGATGGAAGGAGACCTCACCCCCTGGCTGCCCAAGCTTCCGAAGGTCGAAGGGATCGGACTGTGGGCCGGGCCGATGTTCGACATGGAATTCCTTGACCTGGGCAATTGGCTCGAGCCCTTGACCGATTCGCTCGAGATCAAGAACTTCGATGACAACCTGATCCCCCTGGGTTTGCAAGTCGAGCTGGCTTTTGACGACGAGTTTGTGGTGGGGGGATATTTTGAGGATGGGTTCCAGACCGATGAACACCGGAAGGATGGCGAGAACCGGCAGGCCTCGGTCAATTTGATGAAGTTCGGGGGCTTGGGCCAGATCCAGATTCCGGTTGTGAGCAAGACCCGCTGGGAGAATTGGGCCTCGCAAATCAAAGTGTCCGACACCCGGGTGCTGCCGCCGGAGCCGCCCAAATTCATCGCCGGATCCCGGTTCGGCGGCGCGGTCATTTCGCTGAGCCGGTATGTCGAGGATGATCATGATCTCTGGACCGGCACCGAATGGTTCCTCAATGTCAATCCCTATGCCGGGATCATGATCCCGCTCCACAAGTATGTCCGGGTCCAGGGCGTGGTCGGGTACGACTATTTCAAACCGGTGAGCGGCATTCGCGATTACAGCCAGCATGACCAATTGACGGTTTCGGGCAAAGAGCTGGGCGGATTTTATCTGGGCGGCGGAATCCTGTTCGGAGCGCAATCCGAGCCCAAGAAGTAGGGCCTAGCTTCGCATTTAGTCCTGAAGCTGGATTGTTTATAGGTTGATAGGGAAACACAGCCGATACTGCACCCCTTATCAACCTATCATCCTATCAACTTATCAACCTTGAAAATTCCCGCTACTTGATCGTGAAATACCCGTCGCTCGAGTCAAAGGCGAATTTGCTGTTAATCGAGTCATACACCCGGACCTTGGATTTGCCGATCGCGGTCCGGGGCGGCTTCCAGCTATAGCTTCCGATGTTGGGAGTGCTCTTGATAATGTTGACCCATTTTCCGGAATGATAGTATTTCAGCATGACCGCGCTGGCGCACTGGCTCCCGGTCGCGGTCCAGGTGATGTTTTGTGCGGTCCCGTGCAGCCACTTTTCGCCGCCGTTGGGAGAAGTCACGGTGTAGGCGCAATCCGGGACCATGCAGTTGGAACAGGTCCAGCCGATCTGGCCTTTGGTGCAGCCGCAGATGGCATCGTTGGTAAAGGGAGCGATCTGTCCGCGCATGACGCAGGCCTGGTTGATCAGGCAACTTTTCTCGCAGTTGTTATTCAAGCAGCCGTGGGTATGAGCATCGGTTTCGCCGCAGGCGCAGGGAGAGGTGCTGTATTCGTCAAAGGCCCAGAAAATATGCCCGGTCTCGTGCGCGTGCACCGAGTCCATGTGCGCGATCCCGTAGCCGTCGTTGTTATAGGTCATGACCTCGACCGGACCGCCGCGATAGGCGTATCCGAACCAGCCGTCCTGAAATTTGTGGTCCGTGTCATGCATATCGTTCACCACAAACACCGAATAGGCCTGACCGGTCCCGAGATCGCTGGCCAGCCAGGAATTGAAGCTGTTGACCTTGTCCATGTAGGTCCCGCTGTTGTAACCTAGGCAGGTCATGATCTCACCCATCCAAAGCCCCTCATCGGCCTGCGGGTGCCGGATCGGCTCGTAGGAGGTGAACATGCAACTCTGGAAAAAGGGGCTGAAAAAATAGACACTGAAGCTCAGGGTTTTATCGGGCGGGGACATGCTCACCCACCAGTCCAGGGCATGGATGATTTCCGCGTTGGCATTATGGATCTGGGCCGTGGTCCAGTTCTCGCGGTTCTTATCAATGGCCCCGTTGCTCTCGGGATAGAAAATTTCCACCGCCACGCTCCCCTGCATGGCCGTGGTGATGGCGGGCGAAATCTCGCGGGAAACCTGCGCGGAAAAATTGTCCGGGAGTTCCCGTGGAATGATCTTCTCGATCGGACCCAGGGGCGGCCTTTCCAGAGAGTCATGCGGAGGCGGCTCCGGCTCGACCGCGGACAGCGCGCTGATTTTGCTCTTTTTCAGGTTCCATTTTTCGAGGAGAGCGCGCTGACCCTCGCTCAGCTCGGGAAGGGCTTGCAAATCAACGAGGTTGGAGCTTGCGGCCAGCACTCCCGGCGTTTGTTTCAGGTCGGATTCCCTGTCCGCGGGGATAAAGGCCAGGAAGGCTTCGGGACCGATGCCCACGGTGATCCTGCCGCCCAGCGCTTCCGCGGCCTGCCGGACCTGATCATAAGACTCCTGGTCGCGGCGGGAAAGAACCACAATCACCTTGACCACGCCCAACTGGTCCTTCGAGGCCAGCGTGCTCTTCTGGTCGCAACTTTTCTGGATTGAGCCGGCCGAACTCTCAAAAGCCGGTCCCGAACCGGAAGCCCCGGTCGAGTCCTGGTCGCCGGCGCATTGGAGAAAGGATAATCCGAGTATGAATGCAAGACCGACCGCGCAAAACCACCCGCTCAAATGGTGTTTCATCTTTGCCTCCTTATGGCTAAGGTCTGCTAACAAGATTAGTCCAGGAATTTAGCTTAGTCAACAGGCCGGGCAAGCGGGAAGAGGCTTGATAGGCGGCCCCTCGGGCATCGGAGCGGCCGCTCCATCAGTTCAAGCACGGCTACTTATGGAGTCCGGGAAGTATTTGCCTTGGGCGTGAGCGACCAGGCGGTGCCATCGCCCAACTGCCCGTATTCGTTGCTCCCCCAGCACCAAATGGTCCCGTCGGTCTTTTGCGCGCAGGTGTGCTCGTATCCGGCGGTTATGCTCTGCCAGTCGGTGGAGCTGCCGATTTCAACCGGGTTGTATTCGCTTAAGTTACTTCCATTCACCTGCCCCTGGTCGTTCTTTCCCCAGCACCAGGCGGTGTGGTCGGTCCGGAGTGCGCAGGCATGCAGGTTTTCCGCCGAGACCGAAGACCAGTTGGTGAGGATCCCCACCTGGACCGGGATTTTGGAGGAACTGGTGTCTCCAGTGCCGAGGTTTCCGGAAAAATTATTGCCCCAGCAATAGAGCGCGCCTGCCCGGATGCCGCAGGCGAAATTCTGACCGCAAGCAATCGTTGTCCAATCGGTTGCTCCCCCGACTTGGACCGGGCTTTTGCGCATGGCTACCGTGGTCCCGTCACCCACCTGTCCGGCGCTGGCCTGGCCCCAGCAATAAAGCGCGCCGGCATTGAGCGCGCAGGAAAAATAATTACCCACGCTCACCGCGGTCCAGGTCGCGGCGGAAGTGGATTCCTGGACCGGGCTGTTGCGGTTCACGGTGGAGCCTTCCCCCAACTGGCCGTATTCATTATCTCCCCAGCACCAGAGCGTGCCGTTGGTCTTGATCCCGCAGGTATGATACCAGCCGGTGCGGAAGCTGCTCCAGGTGGAACCCCCTAACACCTCCACAAAAGCCTGCGTACCGCTGTTGTTGCCCGCGCCCAACTGTCCATCAGACCCCATCCCGGCGCACCAGAGCGAATTGTCCGACCTGCTCGCGCAGGTGTGGGATTGGCCGCCTTCCACTTTTGTCCAGTTGTTGCTCGAGACCAGGGTCAGGTCCTGGACATTGGCTGAATCGTTCAAGCCCAACTGGCCCGAAAAATTGGAGCCGGTGCACCACAGTTCCCCGGACTTGACCACGCAGGTATGGTAAGAACCGGCGCCGATGTAGCTCCAGGTGTTGTCGGCGCCAATCTGAGTCGGTGAAAATTTGCCGCCCAGTTTTCCGGTCGCGAGTTGTCCGGACGGGTTGCCGCCCCAGCAGTAAAGCGCGTTCAAGGTATTGGTCGCGCAGGCAAATGCGCCCCCGACCGAGATCTGGCGCCAGTTTTTGGCGGTCCCGGACTGGACCGGCACATCGCTCCTCACAAATCCGCCGTTGCCGAGTTGCCCCAAGTTATTGGCGCCCCAGCACCAGAGCGTCCCGTTGCTCTTCCGAGCGCAGGCATGATTCTCTCCCGCGCTGACCGAAGTCCAGGCGCCCGTGACTTGCTGCGGAGATTTCACCATGATTGGTCCGGGCCCGCCCCCGAGCTGGCCCCAGCCGTTGGAGCCCCAGCACCAGACGGTCCCGTCGCTTTTCTTGGCGCAGGTGAAAATATCCCCGGCCGTCACCTGGCTCCAGTGAGTATCGAAGCTCGATTCCTGGACCGGGTCCTTTTGGTCGGCGGTGGCGCCGTCCCCGAGTTGGCCATAATAATTATATCCCCAGCACCAGAGCGTGCCGTCGCTCTTCCGGCCGCAGGTGTGCCCCTGTCCGCCGGCGAAGGAAGTCCACTTTGAGCCGACTCCGATTTGGAGCGGGGTTTGCTGTTCCGTGTTGGTTCCGTTCCCGATTTGGCCATACCAATTGCTCCCCCAGCACCAGAGCGAGTTGTCGGTTTTCCGGCCGCAGGTATGGTTCCAACCCGCGGCCACCGCGGCCCAGTTTTTGGCGGTCCCGACCTTGACCGGTCCCGCGGTTGAGCTCCCGAGCAGGGTGACCCCCAGTTGATAGCCGCCGTTGTTGCCCCAGCACCAGAGTGTGCCGTCAGTCCGGATGCCGCAGGTGTGTGAATATCCCCCGGTTACCGCTTTCCAGACTTTGGCCGGTTTCACCTTGCGGGGTTGGCCTTGATTATTGTCCAGACCGGTCAGGCCGATCCCGAGTTGTCCAAACTGGTTGTCCCCCCAGCACCAGAGCGACTTGCTGGTATCTATCGCGCAGGCATGCGAATCCCCGGATGCAACCTTCTTCCATACCTTCAGCGCCGAAGCGTTGGAAATGGAAAGTTCGTAATCGGAGGCACCGGGCGCCGCTCCCGGACCGGACTGGTCCGTCCCGCCGCATGAGGCCAATACGAACATTCCCGCCGCCAGGGCGGTCCCGAAAAAAATCCTTGCCTTCATTCTCATCTACCTCCCAAATTGATCCCTTGACCGTTGTTCGGAAACTTCATGTCATTCATGACTACCGATCGCTGTTCTCGGGTCTTCGATCCTGCGGACGGTTTGCCAGCGCGAACTCTGAATGGTATGTTGGAATATATGGCAAGGAAATTCAAGAAAAAAATCTTGAGCAGAATTTTGCGGAAGGAAGAGGAACTGGACCTGAAAGACCCCAAAGTGGCCGAGGCCATCTTCCGGCTCGAACTCGGGAGCACTTACGGCAAATACTGGGACCGGCTGGCGCGGACCAAGCAACTGGCCTACTTCGCCGTGGCGGGTCTGCCCTTCGGCGAGAACCCGGATGACGCGAATATCGAGCAACACGGGAAGGAGACCGCGGAGATCATCGTCAAGAAGTTGGGGATCGGGAAAAACGACTCCGTGCTCGAAGTGGGCGTGGGCGTGGGGAGGCTCGCTTCTCATGTCGCCAAGTCCTGCAAGTCTTTCACGGGGATTGACATCTCGAAGCAGATGATCAAGTTCGGCAGCCGGAGGCTGGCCGGGGTCCCCAATGTGCGTTTGCTCCACCATCCCAAATCCGACCTGTCCCTGTTCCCGGATGCCAGCTTCGACAAGGTCTATTTCCAAATCGTGCTGATCCACCTGGACCGGGAGGACGCCTTTCATTATCTGCGCGAGACTTTCCGCGTGCTCAAGCCGGGCGGCAGGGCCTGGTTCCAGTTTTACAACCTGCTCCACCCCGAAGGTTTCCAGGAATTCAAGTATGCGGTTGACCTGGCCCAAAAGCTGGGCGGGAAGCTGCGCGGGCGGGTGCAGCTTTATACCGCGGATGAGGTCAGGAAATTTGTGACCGAGGCGGGCTTCAAAATTCTGGAAGACCGGAGCTACCTCGAGCGGCTGGAGCAGAAATACGAGTTCACCCCGCCGGACGCGCATTGGTTCTATTATCTGATCGCGGTGGCGGAGAAGCCCGCCGCCAAATGAAGATTTCCGTTGTCATCCCCACGCTCAACGCGGGACCGTTGTTCAAAGAGGTGCTCGAGGCGGTCAAGGCGCAGGAATTTCCGGGTGAGGTCGAGCTGGTGATCGTGGACTCGATGAGTGAGGACGGCACCGCGGAGCTGGCGCAAAAATACGCGGATGTCTTCTTCTCGGTCCGGCGCGAGGATTTCAATCACGGCGACACCCGCAACCTTGCCCTCGCGCATTCGAGCGGGGAGCTGATCGCGCTCCTGGTCCAGGACGCCACTCCTGCGGACAGCCGCTGGCTGAAAAGATTGGCGGACAATTTCACCGACCCCCGAGTCGCGGGCGCATACAGCCGGCAGGTTTCCCGGCCGGACTGCAACCCCTTGATCCGGATCCGGCTGAAGGGATGGGGGGCGGGCCAGGTCGCGCGCCGGATTCAAGAATTGAAAAATCCGCCGCCCGAATCCCAAGAAGTGAGAAAACTGACACCGGAGCAAATTGGAGAAATCATCCGAACTTATAGCTTCGACAATGTGAGTTCGATGATCCGGCGCGCGGCCTGGGAGCAGGTTAATTTTCCCAGGCGGCGCTTTGCGGAGGACATCGGCTGGGCCAGGCAAGTCCTGGACCGGGGCTGGAAAATCGTATATGAGCCGGAGTCCGCGGTGGTCCATTCGCATAACAAGCCGCTCCTTTACGAGTTCAAGCGCATCTATCTCGACCATCAGAACTGGTGGCAGGTCGGCCGGTTCCGGATTTTCAACCGTAAGCGCGAAGTGATCGGCGCGAGCGTGGGCGGGAGTTTGCGGATGCTCAAGGCGCTGCGGGCGGAAGGGGTGGGCGGTTGGGCGCTCGTTTATTGGTCGCTCTACGCGCCGTTTTATGTCTTCAGCCAGAACCTGGCGCAGTATATGGGGAGTTGGGCGGACCGCTGGAAGGAAAAATACCGCTGGTATGATAAAATAGATAGGGCGATAAGCAAGGGGGTTTGAACATCAGAATCGTCTATGTGGCTCAGGGGTATCCACCGGAATCGGTCGGCGGGGTCGAGGTCTATCTTAAAAACCTCGCGCGCAAGATGGCGGAGACGGAAAAGGTTTTCATTTTCACGAGGTCCAAGCTGGGCAACCGGACCCACCTGGAAACGGAAGTTGATGTTGACGACGGGATCGAGCTCACCAAGCTGCGGGTTGATCAGCGGGCACTTACCGATTTCCGCTCCACCTACCAGCGCGACGAGGTTGATGTCATTTTCCGGAATTACCTGCTCGAGAAACAGGCGGACCTGGTCCATATCCACCATTTGGGAGGGTTAAGCCTGGGCATGATCCGGCTGGCCGACGAGTTCGGTCTGCCGGTGATCCTGACCTCCCACGACCACCATCCCTTTTGCCCGCGCGGGCAGCGCATCCGCAACGACAAGCGCATCTGTCACAAGATCGTGCTGGACGAGTGTCTCGAGTGTCTGAAGCCGCAGACCGTGGGCCTGAATCTCCCGGCCAAGCTGGCCATGTATGCGCTGGCCAAGGACCGGGGCCTGACCCAGCTCCGGGAAATGCACAAGGAGATCGAGCGCCAATTCAGCCGCGTCTATCGCATCATCGCCCCGAGCAAATTCCACCGCGACCGGATTGTGGAAGCCGGGGCCTGCGAGAAAAAGACCCTGGTGCTGCCCTACGGCCTGGATTTGAGCCTGGTGGAAAAGGTGCCGCCCCTGGCCAAGGGCGCGCCGGTCAGAAAGTTCGGATACCTGGGCACCCTGATCCCGAGCAAAGGCGTGGAAGACTTGATCATCGCCTTCAAAAAAATGAAAACCAAGGGCTGCGAACTGCACATCTTCGGCGATGCCGCGCCTTATCATGGGCTTTACGATTATGACCGGAGGCTGAAGGAACTGGCCGCGGGTTCGACCGTCCATTTCCACGGCGCTTATCAGCCGAACCAACTGCCGTTCACGCTCGCCCAGATTGACTGCATGGTGCTCCCCAGCCGCTGGTATGAATCGTTCGGCATCACCATCCGCGAGGCGCTCCGGGCCAAGCGGCCGGTGATCGTCTCGGACATCGGCTCGTTCAAGGAGGCGGTTACGCATATGGAGCACGGACTGGTGTTCCCGGCCGGGGATGTGTTCGAACTGCGGGACATGATGGACCGGCTGGCGCAAAAGCCGGACCTGGTCGCGAAACTGGTGGAAAAAGAATTTTCCACGGAAACGCTCCCGGACCATTGCTCGAAATTGATCGGCCTCTACCGCGAGGCCGTGGCGGAGCGCAGGGCCGGGGGCAAAGTTTGAAAATCCTCCTCGTCCAGCCCGACTACCCAAGAGAAGCCCCCAGCCCGCAACAGCTTGAAAGCCGTCTGCTCCCCAGTTACTCCCTCATCCTGCTCTCCGAACTCCTCGCAAACGCCGGCCATCAGGTCCGGGTCCTCGATCCCTGGTCCAACTGGGTCATCACCGGCAAGGGCGGCGAGAATAACCTCAAAACCGGCCTGCAAAAAATCTCGGAAACGGCCTCCTTCGACATGGTCGGGATCTCGGTCTATACCGCGCTCCGCCAAGAGGCGCTCGAACTGGCCGAACTCTCGAAAAAAATTTGGCCCTCGGCGAAAGTGGTTTTGGGCGGGCCGCACCCGACCCGGCTCTGGCATACCATGCTGGAAAAATACCGAGGGTCGGTGGACTTCATCCTCAAAGGCGGGGCCGACTCGAGCCTGCCGCTGCTCGCGGAGAACCTGGCCGGGAGGGGCATGGCCCGTTATCGCATCCCGGGCCTGGCCTGGCTCGGGGAGGGCGGGCAAGTCAAGAGCAATACCGGTCCGGTGATCAATGTTGACCTCTCGTCCCTGCCCCCGGTGAAATTCGCGGATTACTTCGCCGCGCTCGGCGAGAGCCGGGTCAAGCGCGCCTATCTCATGACCGCGCGCGGCTGCAAGCTCTGGTGCAACTACTGCTCGCAGCTTTGGAAAAAGGCGCTCTATCATCCGCCGGCGCGGGCAGTGGAAGAGGCGCGAACCTTGGTCGAGGATTTCTCGGCCGAAGAGCTCGTGGTCTATGACGACTGTTTGGGCATGAACCCGGCGCATAGCGCCGAAATTTTCTCGAAACTGAGCGGCCTCAAGAAGCCGGCGCGCCTGCTCGGGGTCAGTCATTTCAAGTTCCTCGATAAGAGCTGGCTCGAACCTTTCCAGCGCGCCGGCGGCTACGGCTTGATGGTGGGCCTGCCCACCGGCTCGGGCAAGCTGCGAAGGAAGATGAACAATTACATCGAGGATGAGGTGATCTGCGCGGGAGTCGAGCTTTTGCGCTCGCTGGGGCTCAAGCTCGGCCTCTACACCATGGTCGGGTTCCCGGGCGAGACGCCGGAAGACCTGGCCAAGACCCGGGAACTCCTGAAAATGATTTCGCCCGAGCAGGTGATCGCCACGGTCTATGAGCTCAAGCCCGGAGACATCCTGATCGAGTTCGGCCTCAAAGCCGAAATGGTCCGCGAAAGCGACTACCTGAACTTCAGCTCGAGGATCATAAATTACATGACCGAGCCCGAACTCCGGGATGCGGTCGGCGCCGCGGATTTCCTTGAAACCGAATTCACCAAAGAGGTCCTGCTCCAGGATGCCGACCCGGCCTGGTGGATTCTGGGATTCGATCCGGACATGCGGGAGCAATTGAGAAAAAAAGCGGCAGCGCGCATTTAGTAATCATTGCGATCGGATCGGCGAGAATTCCTTATCAACCTATCATCTTTTCAACCCTCCCTTTGCGTTCTTCGCGCCTTTGCGGTTAAATATAATTGTTGGCAAAGCTGAGAAAAGGACTGGTGCAAATCTACACCGGCGCCGGCAAGGGCAAGACCACCGCGGCGCTGGGGCTGGCCTTCCGGGCCGCGGGCCACGGCTATAAAACCAAGGTCATCCAGTTCATGAAGGGCCAGATCAAATACGGCGAGCTTCAGGCCGCGAAAAAGCTCGGGCCTTTGATCACGATCGTCCAATGCGGCCGGCCCGACTTTGTGGACAAGAAACATCCGGCGAAAATTGACATCGCCCTCGCGCAAAAAGCGCTTAAGCTCGCCCAAAAGGAACTGGAGAAAAACTCGGTGGACCTGCTCATCCTCGATGAGATCTGCTGCGCCCTGGACTTCAAGCTGGTCAAGCTCGAGCAGGTCAAACAATTGATTGCGGCAAAGCCCGCGGCAATGGAGTTGATCCTGACCGGCAGATGCGCGCCCAAAAGCCTGTGCGCGGCCGCGGACCTGGTTACCGAGATGCGGGAGGTCAAGCATTACTGGCAAAAGGGGGTTGGGGGACGCCGGGGAATCGAATTTTAAATTATAAATTGTAAATAGTAAAATAATTTCCTCCGCGCCCGGCTTGGGGTGCCGATTTTTACTATTTACTATTTATAATTTACAATTTTTTAAAGGGAGAAACCTTTGTCCGAGTTGGGCAGGATGTGGTCCAACACCCGTTTAGTGGTTTTGACGGCGGTGAGCGCGGCGCTCTATGTCGCGCTCCTGATCCCGTTCAAATTCATCCAGATCATCCCCGGGCTGGCCGAGCTTAGGCCCGCGGCGGCCATCCCGCCCATTTGCAGCCTCCTGTTCGGACCGGCCGGGGCCTTTGGCGCGGCGTTCGGAAACCTGATCGGGGACTTCTTCGGCACTCTCGGTCCCGGATCTTTTCCCGGCTTTTTGGGCAATTTCCTCTATGGCTACCTGCCTTACAAGATTTACCGGTCGCTGGCCGAGGAAAACTATTCCTGGAAAATGCCTTGGCGGAACTGGCTCGCGCTCGAATTCTCCATCGCGGTCAGCGCCGCGGTCTGCGCCATCATGATCGGGTTCGGCCTGGACGCCCTGGGCATGGTCCCGTTCAAGGTGCTGGCCAACTGGATCACCTTCAACAACCTTTTGTTCGGACTCATCCTCGGCCCGCTCATCCTGCTCCCGCTTTATCCCTACATCAAGGATGCCGGCCTGTCCTATAACGATTTGATCCCCATCAAAAAACATCCCGCCCGAACCTGGCTCGGAATCATCCTGATCCTCGCCGGGATCGCACTCGCCCTCATCCTCGGAAATTTCCCCTCCCAGGTCCAGGACCTGGTCGGATTGACCGGAAAAAGCATCACCCTGTCCGTCATCGGACCCGGAGTCCTGCTTATCCTGATCGGCGCAATTTTGGTATAAGGAGGGGTTGGGGGCTGGTTGAATTTGCCTAACCCCCCACCCC
>CAIUDS010000530.1 GCA_903897985.1 uncultured delta proteobacterium | reverse complement strand
CAGCCCGATCCGGCCAGGATGGAAATCAATCCCACCACCGGAGTGCGATGATAGGGGACATTCTTGCCCTGAAACCACCAGGAGAAAAAACCCGCGATCGTCAGGCAGATCAGCAGCCAGAAGAGTTTTTTTTCTTTTATTTCCTTCCCTTTCAGGAAGGCCATCAAAATCGCGGCAAGCGCTCCTGCGGACAACAGGGGAGATTGATTCAGAAAAGCATAGGCCATGAAACCAAGCGCTCTAACCTTTCCCAGCAAACCGACCGGAGTCGATGAGCCATAAATTTCCAGATCATACCAGAGGGTATCCCAATACAGTTCGGCCAAGGCTCCGGCTTTCCAGTAAATCCCGATAATGATCAGGCTGGGCAAAAGGCAGGCCGAAGCATAGACCAGAAGTTCCATCCAGATACTTTTTCTTTTCTGTCTGAGGCCTTCCACCAAAAACCAGGCGCCCAATAAGGGCCAGAGCAGGCCGAAAGTGGGCTTGACCAAAAAGGCAAACCCGGCGAGCAGACCGGTGGATAGGGTCCGGGCCCAATTCCAATTCTTCCAGTATAAGATGATGGCGGCGATCCCCAGAAGTATCCACAGGATGAAATCATCCCGCTGGCCGGAATGGGTGGGGCCTAAGCTGAAATAATAAGTGCTATAGAAGATCGCGGCCAGGAAACCGGAAGCGCGGAATCCGGAAAATTTCCGGGCCAGATCATAAATTATAATCACACAAAACAATTGGCCCAAAAAATCAAAAAACCTGAACCCGAAAACACTGTTCCCGAACAGCTCCAGCACCAGCCGGTGAATGATAAAGATTCCGGGAAAATCCCCGTCAAAGGCTCCAAGATAAGGAAGTAACTGGTGCTCTTTCCAGACCCAGGCAATATAGGCGAAAATCGCCTGATCCGGCCCGAAGTCAAACCACAGGCCCACCGAGAGAATCAGGCCTGCGCCCAGCAAAGCAAGCCAAAACCAACGATCTTTGAGCAAGCTCTGGTCCGGCTCCATCCGATTTATTATTCCCCCTTGGAAAAAATTTGCAAAAACCAAGCGCTTTCCGGATTATCTCCGATAGCGGTTAATCACTTTTTGCACCACCTGGATCACGCTCTCGACCTCGCCCTCGGTCATGGCCGGGAACAGCGGGATCGAGAGCACCCGCGGCGAGACATACTCGGCCTGCGGCAGGCTCCCGGCCGAGTAGCCGTATTTGTTCCGGTAGTAGGGATGCTCGGGGATGCTCCGGAAATGGATGCCGATCCCGATCCCCTCGGCCTGGACCGCGGCCATGATCGTATCGCGGTCGGCGGTCAATTCCTCGGTCTTGATCACCAGCACATAAAGATGATAAGCGGGCTTATTTTCGGGCGCCGTGCTCAATAGCTTCAGGGCCGGCTCGTCGGAGAAGGCCTGGTTATATCTCTCCACGATCTGCCGCCGGCGTTTCCAGAAGGTTTCCACCTTGGCCAGCTGGCAGAGCCCGAGCGCGGCCTGCAGGTCGAACATATTATATTTGTAGCCGGGCATCAGGATGTCCCAGTGCCGGTATCCCTCCATCCCGTATCTTTTCCAGGCGTCCCGGCTGATGCCGTGCAGGCTCAAGAT
>CAIUDS010000529.1 GCA_903897985.1 uncultured delta proteobacterium | reverse complement strand
GAAGGAACGATAAGCATATCTAACCATCGGCGGAATCGGAGCGTCAGCGGGCAATTGAGCAATTGGCCTTGAATCGGCGTGGGTTGTGAGCGAGACGCGATACGACCCGCTTATTTCCCGGTCGCCTGATCCTCGAAAAGCCTCTGATCGGTCTTTGGCATGAAGAAGCGCCCGCCATCGTTTTTGCAAAAGGGCTTTTTCCGGGGCAATGGGCCAAGTTCTTTTTAACTGGACGCCCGAATGTTGCCAGGGGAAAAGGTCGGTGAGCAGGGGCCAGATAAAGTATTTGCCCTTGCCCGCGGGCCGGAATGGAGCGTGAAAGTCTTCGGGGCAATCCTGCCATTTTAAATCGGAGAAGGAATTGATCTGGTTTAATGCGTTCAGCTTTTCCTCGCGGGTCCCTTCCAAGCGGGCAAAGTGGACCTGGGCGGCCTTCGCAAGCTTGGGCTTGCCGTAACGGACCGCGAGGGCAATCGCGACCGGGGTCTGGATGGCGAAAACATTTTCACTTTTACGGGTCCCGCGTCCCTCGCCGCCGAGGTCAAGGACCCAAATTTCATCGCAGACTCGGCGCATATGCTCGCGCATTCCTGAAAAGGCGTCGCCGTCCAGGTAGCTGGACGCGCTGATAAAACTCGCCACTCCCGGCCCCTTGGCGGTCTTGGCTTCAAACACTTTCCAAATTGCCCAGCGCCAGAAATAGACATAAAGGTTATAGAGGTTTTTGATGTCCCCGCCATGGCCCGCATCCATGGCCGGTCTAAGAAAACTTTCCAGAATGGCGTTTTCGCCTTTGCCCTCTTCTCCCCATCTCACCCATCCGCCGGTGCGGGCCTGGTTGGTCTCATCGGCGGCCTCGTTTCGCTTATAGGGCGGGTTCCCCAGGCAGACAATGACCGGGACCTTTTCCTTCACTTGCAAAGCGAGCCGGTGCTGGTCGGCGATGGGTTTGAGGAACAGGGGCAGATCGAGTGAAACGGCATGGGGGTTTTCCAGGGTGTCGGTGAGATAGATATGGGGGCCGGAGGAAGGGAGTTTGGCGCCGTGGTCCTGGAGAGCACGGCTGACCCGGAGTTCAGCCACGGCGAACGGCCCGACCATCAGTTCAAATCCATAGAGGTTTTCCGCCAGGGTGGCGGCGTGTCCGGGCACGGCCCCCGAGCCTTGCTGGGTTTTAACCTTGGCCAGGGCGTGTTGGATAATCCCGAGCAAATAGGTCCCGGTGCCCGCGGCCGGGTCCAGGGTGATGACCCCACGGTCGGCAAAGCCGAGTTTCTTGCCCAGCCGGTTGCAGAGCAGTTCGTCAATCAGGCGCACCTGGGCCCGGACCACTTCGACCGGGGTGTAATAAGCCCCGGCGTCTTTGCGGAGCTTGGGATCATACACGGCCAGGAAATCCTCGTAAAAATATAGCCAGGGGTTTTGAGGGCCGGTCAAGGCGGCGGCCGGGACCTCTCCGATCACCCGCAAAATCAGATTGAGCGACGCGGACATCTCGGACTGCGCGTCGGGATCGGTCAACACCCGGAGCGCGCGGGACAACAAGCTATGCTCGGCGGCCAAACTTTTTTCCGCCGATTCCAAAGTCAGGGGACCGGCGCCCTCGCTCCGGGCCAGCAGCAGGGCAAAGGTCACGCTCTGGGCATAGGCGTCGGCGAAGCGCGCATCATCGGCGTCCGGGAATAAAAATTGCCGCCAGTCTTTGGCGAGATGGACCAGCGGCGATTCCGGGTCCTTGAGGGCCTCGGTCACATCATCGCGGAGCATCCGGCAGAGCGGGGCGATGAGCGCGGCGAAAGCCTTGAGATCAATTTCGTCTTTGGTCTTGATGGGGAGGAACGGCTGCCAGGAGAGGAAATCGGTGAGGAGGATGTCAAGGGCTGCGGCGTCTTTCTCGGTGATGGCGCTTTTGCCTTCAACCGAGATGTCGCCGGACATGCGGACAATAGTTTTGATTGGCTTGCCATCCCGGTATAAAGCCCATTCATTGCCGTCGCAGTAAATCAGGTTGGGTATGGAACGGAAGCGCTTCCATTGCTCGTGGTTGTGGCCGGAAAAGCGGTTGGGGTTCGCGCCCAGACCCGGGGCCTTGAGTTCGACATAGCCGGTCAGGAGTTGGTCGGTATGAACGGCGTAGTCGGGCTTGCCCAATCGTCCGGCCAGCCGGACTTCGCCCGTGCAGACGATCTTGCGGGAAAGCATCCGCCCGTATTCTTCAAAGAAGTTTTCCAGGGGGCCGCGCAACTGGTCTTCCGGCTCGCCGGAGGTCAACTGCGACATCTTGGCCTTGATGGTTTCGGCAAATTTCTTCAAGGCAGCTAATATTTCTTTCTCGCGCGCCATTGGTCCTTTCTATTTCAGAACAATTTTTAAATATCTATGCCTTTGTTGATTTCAGCGCTGAAATTATATCGCGAAACCGGGTTGATTGTAAAACCGCTTTTGACTGAAGCCTCGAATCGTTCCAGCAAAAATCGTTTCCGCTCCAGCCTCGCCGGCAGAACCGGGGCCGCGCGACTTGGCCGGGTTTAAGGAAATTGACACTCGGGCCAAATTGTGGTTAGCTTGCTTAAGCGATGATTGAGCAGTATTTAATAATCGGGGTCAAGATCAATTCCAAGCTGCAGGAGGCCCTGGACCACTGTCTGCCCTCGTATCAGATTTATTTCCAGGAGAAGAACCCGGACTATTTGCAGATTTATACGATCGCGGGCGAGCAGGTGCTGGGCAAGCGGGTCAAGCCCGGGATCAACCTCGAGAATTTCGAGGACTTCGCCAAGAACATCAAAAGCATCATCCAAAAGGTCTGTCCCCAATTCAGCCTGGCCGAATCCGAGATCAAGGTTTATGTTCATACCCTGATCGGCTAGCGGAAACAGGTTCCCAAGTTCTCGGTTCTCAAGTCTTATCCGCCCGCGGCGGAAAGCCCACGGCCGCTTCCCGCGCGTGCGCGCCAAATTTTACATTCAGGCCAAAAAATAAGATACTAGTATGGGGACGATGGGGAAAAAGCCAGCCTTTCCGAAGGTGAACTTGAAGTATCCGACTTTGGAGGCTTTTGCCAAAGCCGCGCGCAAGAGCTTTGGCCAGGGCCGGCTCCCGGTCCGGCTTAAAAAGCAGTTCGATTCCGGCCAGCGCCTGGTCCTGATTTTCCAGTTCGGGGACCGCGAGGCTCCGGTCGAAATCATCGGCCAGGTCATGGACCGGATCGAGGACAAACAAAAGGGCGGATTCGCCTACGGCATCCGGTTCCTTAATTTCACCGAGAACAAGCTCAACCGCCTGCTCGCGGGCGGGGAACTGAAACCGAAAGAGCCTTTCCCGCAACCGGCTGCCCCGCCTCCCGCGCCGCCTAAGCTCGCGGCCAAGGCGGAGAAGCCGGTGGCCGCTCCGGCCAAGCCCGCTCCCGGCCCGGCGCCCAAAGTGGAAAAGCCCAGGCCGGCTGTGGAGGAAAAAGCGGAGAAACCGGCGGTGGAAGTTTCGCGGCCGGAGGAGGGATTTGAGGAAGAGATTCTATTGCGGAAAGGCGGGACCCAGACTTTTGACGGCCGTCCGTTCGAGGAGCCCAGGGAAACTGGGCAGCCGGAAATCAAACCCGCTCCCGCGGCCTCGGGAAAAGCGCCCGAGGCTGCGCCGGAAATTCCCGGATCCCCGGCTGAAAGCGAGTCCCCCGCGGTGACCATGAAGCCGGTCGCCGCGGAGCCGGAAGCCGGAGGGCCGTCTTTGCAAAAACCCGCGCCCGCGCCGGCGGAGCCTGCGCCGGTCTTTAAATTTGAGGAAGCCGCATTTACGGAAGAGCCTGCGAAAACCTCCGCTCCACAGCCGGTTGAGGTGGAAAAATCGGTGATCCTTGGCGAGGGGGTTGTTATTCGGCAGAAGGCGCCTGCGCCGACGGTGGAAGAGCCAACGCCGGAAGTTGCAGCGAAATCCGCCTCGAAATCCACGCCACCGACCGGTCAACAATTTGCGCTATTCGAGGAAGCCATGCCCGCGGGCGCGGTGGTTGAAAAAGCTCCCGAAAAGAAAGCGTCTGCTCCGGCCCAACCCGAAGCGCCCCTATTTGAGGAATTGCCGCTTTTGGCAACGCCCGCGGCCAAGCCGGCGCCGGGCGGAGAAGCTGTGGCGGAGGCGGCTGCGCCTGCTGAGGACGACCTGGATTTTGGGGCTCTCAGCCCGATTCCGGAGTTGTTAAAGGAAGCGAAACCGCTTCCGAAAGTTGCGGAGTCGGCTGGGGTCAAGCCGGCGGGAGCGGAGGGGAAATTTTTTGAGGAGGCCGCGCCGTTTTTGGAAACCGGTCCGGGTTCGGGAGCCGCGGCGGCCGTTGCGGGCGTGGCCGAGAGTGCGGAAGAATTGGCGGAGCCGGGCGAGGAACTGCCGGAGTTGTTTGAAGAAGCGCCGGAGGCGGCCGGGGAAGCAGAATTGCCAAAAGCGGCTGCGGCCGAGGCTCCGGTTGAATTCAAACCCCTCCCTCCGGAGCAACTCTCGGATTTCCTGTTCCGGTTCTGCCGGATCGTGCTCAACCCGCCGGCGCCGGACCAAACGGATTCGGACAAGCAATTCTCGACCCTGTTCGAGGATTTCCAGAAGCTGATGGAGTCCCGGGACCGGATCGGCATCTACCTGGTCTTGGCCGGCTCGGGCAAGGACTTCATCGTCGAGGGCGCGCAGCAAAACCCTCGGAGCATCAAAGTTTTGCTCCCGCCGGAAATGGCCGGAACCCTGATCTTCCGCCTGATTGATCTGTTCGACGCGAAGGAACTGGTGGGGATCTCCTTTCGCAAATATCTCAACCCCGAACATTTCCAGAATTGCATCATGTCGCTCGCGCGCTTCCACCCGGAAAAGGAATCCGCGGACGAACTGGCCTCGGGATTGATCAAGGCCGGGATTTATCACTTCCGCCCGATCTTCGAGACCGACCTGGTGGCGGTGCCGGAGAAGATCAAGGAAGATACGGAAATTATCCTGGCGCGGCTTTCGAGCGAGTTGAAGCGGCTCAAAACCATGTCGGAGCAGATGAGCGAGGAGCCGCTGGCATTATTGACTTTGCGGTTGGAGGACATCCTCCGGCCGGGGACCGACCATGAGGTGGTCGCGCAGACGCTGGAACATCTGCCTTTGATCTGGACCGGGGCGATCTCGGAATTCGAGTTCCAGGACCTGGAAGACCAGATTCTGTTTTCCATCCCGGCGCCGGTCCTGATCAAATCCGCGGAGTTACTGGTCAAGAAGCTGATCTCGAGCAAAGGTTCCAAGGGCAAGGGCCCAGGGGCTCCGGAAAAATCCCGGGCCAACCTGGAGCGGCTGTTGCGGCGGGTGATGGCTCGGATCGCATACGAGGCGCCGGATCAGGCCATGCAAGGCCTGGGCGAGCTTTTTGACCGCGAGCTCATAAAGTATGAGGAATTGCCGGAGGATATCCGGGACCAGGTGGCCGCGCCTCGGCTGGCCTCGGATTTCCTCAAAACGCCCGAGCCCAAAATGGCCCAACTGGCTCAGGCCGCGGCCCCGGGAGCTTATTCCAAACTGGCCTCGCAGTTGATCTGGACCGCCATCGCCCTGCTCGATAAAAAGCAATTCTCCTGGGCGCAAAAAATCTTCTCGACCCTGGTGGGGCATTACCGGGACCAGAACCCGCCCTTTCCGGACCGGCCCCGGCTGGCGCGCGAAAGCTTGAAGCGGCTGTCCGAGCCTTTTGCGATCGAGCTTCTGACCCGGGCGCTGGCGAGCGGCAAGAAAGAGGAAAGAGAGTTGGCCGCGGGCATGCTCTATGCCACGGGATCGGCCGCGGTCAAGAAGCTGCTGGTGATTTTGGAGCAGAGCGCGGACCGGAATGTCCGGCGGCTGGCCTGCGAGATTCTGGCGCGGGTGGGCCAAGGCGCGGTTCCGACTCTGGCGGAAAAGATCAACACCCCGGGGATTCCGTGGTATCTAACCCGCAATCTCCTGATGATTTTGGCGGAGATCAAGTCCGAGGTTCTGAGGGACAAGCTGCCCTCGTATCTCAAACATCCCCATCCGCGGGTCCGGGAGGAAGCGATTGGTTATATGCTCGCGATCGGCGAGGAACAGACGGAGATGATCTTGGCGTCCTTGCTCAAGGATCCCGAGACCTCGGTGCGAAGGCGCGCGCTGGCCGGGATGAGCAAACTGGAGAAACTCGCTCCCGACACCCTGCTCGGGATCGCCAACCTGATCAAGGAATTGGCCGCGGCCGAGCCTTCTCCAGCCGCGGAATTGACCTTCCAACAGGCCCTGGACCTGGCCTCCCGTCATGGCTCGGAAAAAAGCGCCGGAGGTGCCACCTTGAATGAGTCGCTGCTCGACCTCCTCGAACAATCGGAAGCGCATGGAATTTTCTCGAGGGCCAAATTGACGCTCAGCCCGAAAATGAAGATCGCCTTGATCGAGGCCCTGGGCAAGGGCAGGGTGGGGGATGCGCGGAAACTCTTGACCAAGCTGGCCAAGGACAAAGACGAGCAAATAAAAAAATCCGCGGAAAAAGCCCTGGAACTGATCGGAAAATAAGCGACCGTGGTCAGGCGGTCAGTTCGGAGCCGGTGAGCCGTTCCAGGAAATTTTTCACGATCTTGGCGGTGGCGCTCCAGACCGTGCATTCGGAGAATTCAAAGTAATAAACCGGCTAGTCCGTTTGCTCGCATTCCCAACGTTTGATTTTGAAGCGGCCGGACCCCAGTTCTTGCTCTCCACTCGCCCTCATTCCTTGATTCCCAATGCTCAATCCTTCTGAGCCTTCGCTCCCAAACCCTTTCATTCCAAGGCTAATGCAGCAAGTATCTAAGTAGACTGATACTTAG
>CAIUDS010000528.1 GCA_903897985.1 uncultured delta proteobacterium | reverse complement strand
GTCTTGAGCGAAGGCAGGGCCGCCTCCACAAAGATGGCCTCGGTCTTGACGCCGGAGTCGTCCGATTTGCCCTTGCAGCCCGGGAGCGCGCCCGCGGCCAGGACCAAGCCCGCACATACCCAGAGCCACTTTGTCTTCATTGCTTTACCCCGATATTTTTGTAGATTATAGTGGACAACTACCCCTTTTTAAAGCCAATAAATAAATATTAACCGATTTGGGGATTCTTTCCAACCCGCCCGGCCTTTTGCTCCAGTTCAAACACTGAATACCCCTCGCGCCAAGCCAAGATCAATCCGGCGATGGTGGTTGGGAAGAAATAGAAGGCGTGGAGCACGATGGCGAACGAGAGCGCCTGCTCCGGCGGGAGCACGCCGAGGAACAAGATGCCCTTGGAGGTGATGTAATGGAAGGTCCCCCAGAAACCGGGCGCCGCGGGGATGGCCGCGGCAAAGGCCCCGAGCACGAGCAGGAAGAGCGCGTCCATGAACTTGAGCCGGACCCCGAACGCGAGCCCGACCACGAAGATCGGGGTGAGGTTGACCAGCCAAACCAGGAACGACAGGAGCATTACGATAATCAGCCGGGAGGGTTTGCCCAGGATGGCGAGACCGTTGCTGAATTTTTCCAACTCCCCCAGGCCAACCTCTTGGAGCCTTTTGCCCAGCGGCTTGAGCAGCACCCGCAGCAGCTTGAACACCGGCTCGCGCCAATAGTAGAACGCATAGAGGAACACGATCAAAACCACGGCCATGGCCAGCGCTCCTATGCCGCCCTTGCGCGCGGTCTGGTTGAGTTCGTGGTACTCGGGCGGGATCTTGAGCGAGATCATGACCAGGGCGAGGAAAATCAAAATGGTGAGACTGTCGAAAATCCGCTCCACCACCACGGTGGCCAGGATCGGGCTGAAACTCACCTTTTCGCGGCGCGCCACGGTGAGCGCGCGCACCACCTCGCCCGCCCGGAACGGCAGGATGTTATTGGCCATGTAACAGATGATCAGTCCGATCAAGGTTGACCCGAACCTAACCGAGTGCTGACTCCGGATGATGTAGTGCCAGCGCCAGGCGCGGCAGGCCATGACCACGGCATAGCCGAGGAAAACCGGGATCAAATACCAGTAGTTGATCGAGCGGAAAGAATTGAAAAAAGTGTGCCAGTCCTTGATCTGGCGCATGGCGAACCAGATGAAGAACGCGCTCACCGCGAGCCCCAGCCAGAGCCGCCAGTTCTTCCAGGCTTTCATTTGACTCCCAGGATCTTCTTGGTGGCCGCCACATCCTTGCCGATCTGCTCCACCAGCGCTGCCACCGAGCCGAACTTGATTTCACCCCGCAGCCGCTTCACCAGCGCGATTCGCAGTTTCCTCCCATAGAGCTGGCCCTCATAACCGAGCAGGTGCGCCTCGATCCCCAGTTGTTTTTCTCCAAAGGTCGGGCTGAAGCCGATATTGACCGCCGCGGGCCGGCGCTCGTGATCGAAGCCGGCCCAGGCCGCGTAGATCCCGGTCGGGATCAGCAATTCTTTTTTCCAGACCAGGTTGGCCGTGGCAAAGCCCATGGTCTTTCCGCGATGCCGGCCCGAGACCACCTTGCCTTCCAACTGGTACGGCGCGTCCAGCAGCCCGGTCACCTTTTCCAACTCGCCCGCCTTGAGCAGGCTCCGGATGCGCGAGGAGCTAACCGCCTCGCCGTCCTTCACCACCGCGCTCACCACTTTCAACTCGATCCCGTGATCCCCGCAGTATTCCCGGATCCAGTCCTCCCCCGCGGCCTTGTCCTTGCCAAACCGGAAATCGTGCCCGATCACCATCAGTTTCGGGTCCAGCTTCGACCTCGCCTCGTCCATGAAATCATCCGCGCTCACCTTCCCCAGTTCCTTCGTGAACCGGATCACCGCCAACAGCTCGATCCCGCACGCTTCAATCCGGCGTTTGCGCTCCTCGAAGGAGAGGATGGCGAGGGCGCCTTGCGGCTTGCCGAACACCTCGCGCGGCAGGGGCTGGAAGGTGATGGCCAGGGGGGCGAGTTTTTTTTGCTTGGCCGCGACGAGCAACGAGCGGAAGATTTCGCGGTGCCCGAGGTGGACCCCGTCGAAGGCGCCAATGGTCAGGGCGGTTTGAGAAATCTGTCCGGGTTTGATCTCGTCAAACTCAAGGACTTGCATGCTATCCCACGACCAGGTTGAGCAGCTTGTCCGGAACATAAATCTTCTTCCGGAGCTGCTTGCCCTTCAGGTGTTCCTGGATATTCGGCTGCGCCAGCGCCAGCTTCACCGCCGCTTCCTCGGTCAGGCCGCAGTCCGCCTCGAGCCGGCCGCGGAGCTTGCCGTTGATCTGGATCACCAACAGGAATTTCGAGACCGTGAGCGCGCACGCGTCGGCCTCCGGCCAGGGTAGGTTCACCAGCAAGTCCGCGCGCCCCAGTTCCGCCCAGAGTTCCTCGCACAGATGCGGCGCGAACGGGTTCAAGAGGGTCAATAAGGTCTCGGTCCCCTTCCGGAATAGCGCCTTGCGCTTGGGATCGGAGCCGGCATCAAAAGACGACAACTCGTTGTAAAGCTCCATCATGGCGCTGATCGCGGTGTTGAAAATCCATTTGTCCATCCGCTCGGTCGCGTCGCGG
>CAIUDS010000527.1 GCA_903897985.1 uncultured delta proteobacterium | reverse complement strand
TAGAATGATAACGGTATAATATAGCCGAGGAAAGGAATATCGCCGAGGGATTTCTTGATCAACTCCGCTTCCTGCTCGCTCCGGATCTTGCACCCGACCACGGCCACTTTCTTGATCCCGATTTCCCTGGCCAGCCGCTGGATATTCTTGGCGGTCTCGATGCTGCGCTGTCCCGGCTCGACCACCACGATCATGACATCCACGGCAAAGGCGGTGGCTCTTCCGAGGTGTTCGAGTCCGGCTTCCATGTCCATGATCACGACATCCTTGCGTTCGAGAAACAGGTGTTGGATCAGGTTTTTCATGAGCACGCTCTCCGGGCAGACGCAGCCGGACCCGCCGGTCTTGACCGTGCCCATGACCATCAGGCAAATGTTGCCTTTGGCCACCGCGACTTTTTCCGGGAGGTCCTCCACCTTGGGGTTGAGCTTGAAGAAACTGCCGAACCCGCCGACCTTGGCGCCGGTCCGTTCCTCGATCAGCTCCTTCATCTCCGAGACCGGGACGATTTGACAGGACTTATCAAACCCAAGGGCCTGGGCCAGGTTGGTATCCGGATCCGCATCCACCGCGATCACCCGCATGCCGCGCTTCTCGTAGACCTGGGCGAGGAAAGCCACCAAGGTGGTCTTGCCCACGCCGCCCTTGCCGGAAACCGCGAGCTTCATTTCTTCACCGTCCCGGCTGAGCCGGCCGAAGCCTGTTTGACGAGCTTGACCGCGATCATGTTGGCGAGCACGGTGATGTCCTCCGCGGGAAGGCACCCGGTGATGGAACGATCGAACACGCAATTAAACTCCGGCTCGAATTCCTCGTCGCCCGGCCACATGATGAAATGATAACTGACCTGCGGCAGGGCCGGGACCAGGACCGCATATTTGCCCAGTTTGGACGGCTTGCCGCCGAGACCAATGGCGGCCTGCATGAACAGTTCCGGGTCCGGCCCAAAGGTCCGGGAGAGAATGCCGGAGGTGCGGCGGACAAAGTTGGTGTAATAGAGGAACCCGTCGGGAATCTGCTGGTAGGAGATCAGTTCGCCGGTTTCCGGCGCTCCCTCGGCGTTGGTAAGATAGTGGAGAATGACGATCCGTTCCCAGAGCGGGGGCTCTTCCTGCGCGTCGGCCAGCCGCACCTCACCCGAGGGATAGCTGACCAGATAATCGCGGTTAATGAAACGGATCCGGGCAACGGTCTCGCCTTCCGGCTTGGTCTCGACGATTTCCGCGCCAGCCAGGGAGCATTGACGAACGAAGTCCTTCTCGCGCAGCTTGTCCTTGGCCACCTTGTGCGCGGTTTCGTAATTGTCCTGTTTGACCAGGTCCCGCTGGATCCCGTCATACATGCCGACGCGTTCCTTCTCCATCAATTATTTCGGCTGAAAGTCTTCGATAAAAATAATTCTTCCGGCCCGAAAATCCGGGGATAGATCCCGGGCATATTTTCTGTCATCGGTCAGCCATTTGCACTCCAACCTTAGGGCAAGCCACACATAACAGGAATCATAATAATGACGATCCATTTGATTTGTGAAGGACAAGATCTGCTGGCGTTCCCGGTCGCTGAAAGAGTGATAGGAGATGGGCAGAGCGCAAAATGACTTGTAAGATTCTTCACAATAAAATCTGCTGAGTCCCCGGCGGGATCGGCTTTGGGCCTTATAGAAGGCTTCCGCCATTTCATCTTTCAGGATTTCCGGCGCATGTAGCTCCAAGTGGCGCCCCAGAAGCTCAAGGAGGATCCTCTCTGCCTCGTCCAAGAAATCTTCATCCCCAAAATACCACTTAGCCGCGACCGAAGCGTCAAGCACATAGCGTTCAGGCATTTTTCACTTTTCGCGGATTTCCCTGATCAAGTCCCGAACCTTGAACGGAACCGGCCCGATCGCTTTGCGAAGCGCGCGAATTTCCTCCAACTGCTTCCTGGCTTCCGGGCTTAACTTGGCTTCCAGTTCCTTCATAGAATCCAATTTCCAAAGGCGTTTCTTTTTGTTGCTCGCGCCCCTGCGGCGGGGGACGCTGGCATTTTCGCGCTCATCGCCGAAGCGAGTTTTCGCCAGAGATTTCGAATTCTTCTTCATCGGAATATGATAGCCCTTGGGGGTCTGATATGCAAATTCCGGCTATCCCTCCAGCCAGCTCTGCGAGTAGAGCACATCCCCCTTGAGCACCTTGGCGGTGCGGTAGTATTTGAGGAGTTCGTCGGAGAGGGATTTGGGGTCCACCGGCTGGTCGTCCATTACTTTGTGAACCAAGTCGGTGATGTCCTGGCGGGAACCCTGGGCGATGGCCAGGAGGTCCTCGTCAAAGGCGTCGGCGATGGCGGAATGAAGGCCATAGCGGCCGAGCATGATCAAATAGGTTCGGTTGAGCCAGCCGCGGAGGTTGTCCGGGGCGCCGTTCGAGATGTTGCTGAGACCGACCGTGCTTTTGCATCCGGGGACCAGGTCGGAGAGCACTTTCATGAACTCGACGCAGGCCTTGACCTGATTGATCTCGACCGAGACCGGGCTGACGATGGGGTCAATCCAGAGTTTTTCACTGGCAATGCCCAGTTCGTTCGCTTTCATCATCATCTCGGTGGCGAACATGGCGCGCTCGTCCGCGTCCCTGGGCATCCCGCTCGGTCCCCAGAGCACGCAGATGATCTCGGTATCGAACTCCTTGGCGAGCGGGAGCACTTTCTGCAGACGCTCGGGCTGGAGGGTGGTCGAGTTGATCAGGGCCTTGCCCGCGTGGGTTTGCAAGCCGGACTTGATCGCGTCCGGATTGGTGGTGTCGAGCACGCAGGGGATCTTGACCACCTGCTGCACCGCGCCCACGATCCATTTCATCAGGTCCGGGCCATCCTTGCGGGCCGGGCCGATGTTCAGGTCAATATAATCCACGCCCTGCTCGGCCTCGGCTTTGGCCATCTCCTGGATGGGCTTGGCTTCGCGCGCCTTCATGGCCGGGCCCAGGCTCTTGCTCATCACATTAAGGTTCTCGCCGATGACTTTGATCGCCATTTTATCCCTCCCCTTCTATTTCCAGTTTTCTTTGAGGAACGGTATGATGTGGGCGGCTTCGCGCGGTCCGATGATGATCTGCCATTCCTTGAGCTCGTCCTCGAGCTCGCCGGAGATGCTTGCGACCACGCCCGGGATGATCAGTTTGTGATGCTTGACCTTCTGCTCGATCCCGGACTTCTTCACAAACGGCGCCACCACATCCGCGCTGAACTTGCCCGCGGCCCAGGCCGTGAGCACGCTCAGGCCCTCGGTGTTCACGACCAATAGCCAGGCCGGCACCCGGCCGCTCTCGAGTTCGCCGGAAACGATGAAGTAGGTGAGCGAGAAGTTGCTGGTGACCAGGATGGGAGAATTTTCGCCCGGGTTGTTGATCGGATAGATTCCCGGGGACTGGGCCATGGGCCGCTGCGGGTCGGTGTAAACATTCAGCCGCTCGACCAAAAGCGGGAACAGGACTTCCCCGCGCAGCTTGCTCAAAAACACCAGGCCGCCGTATTTGGCCACCAACACCGCGGCATAGATCGCCTCCATCACCGGGTCCGCGGTCATCTCGCCCGGGAAGAACACCGCGGGGTATCCAAAGGGGCGGAAAACTTTCTTGATCGCGGTGCGGCGGAGATGCACGCTGTCGGAAAAAGCCTGCTTGATGGCGCGGGCGCCGGAATCTATGAGCAGGTCCTTGACGCCGGCGTCTCCCAGTTTTTTGGTCAACTCGGCAACCTCTTCCAAGCCGTTGCCCTTGACCACCAGGGGCGCGCCCGAGGCCTTGGCCAACTCGGCCGCTTTGTCCGCGTTCGCTTTGGTTGCGGCGTAAAGCACGGGCTTTCTCGCCTTGGCCGCTTCCAGGCCGGCCTTGAGCGCGTCGGTGTTTTCGCTCATGAGCATGATCGCGGCCGGGGTATTGTCCATCACCTTTTTGGCCAGGGCCGAGAGTTTGCCCGGGTCGTCGCTCTTGACCGCGACGATGTTGGCATGGAGCATCAACCCGATCCTTTCATAGGACAGCTTTTTGACCGCCTCAAGCTGGGCGGCGATCTCGGCTTCGCTCATCTGGTCGGTGATGATGGCGCCGATGCCGCAGGGATTGATGAAAGTTTTTTCGTGGCGGTAAAGCACCAGTTCGCCGCCGATCTTGAAGGCCCATTCACCGGCGCCGATCTCGACGGTCCGGATCGGAGGCGCCGCGGCCGCGCCCAGCTCCGAGACCACCTTCTTGTCCACATGCGGGCAGGCCGTGATCTCGGCCTGTCCCTGCGCCACCTTCATGGCAAAGGCCATGCAGGTCGGGACCCCGCAGTCGCCGCAATTGGTTTTGGGCAATTTTTTATAAATATCCAGTCCTGACAGCGCCATTTTAACAGCCCTCCTTATCTTTATTGCATTCGCTTAAACCCGTCATCGGTTATCCTCCCAAAGGTCCGCGCTCCGTTTCTAGAACAGCGGCGGCAGGCTCAACACCGGATGGTTGACCTTTTGCAGATACTGAAGCACCTCTTCCTCGGTGGTGCCCACGGTCTCGTCCGCGATCTTCTCGGGCAGGTCGGGCACGCCCAGTTCCGCGGCCGTTTTCTTGAGCCGGTCCATGATCTCTTCCTTCAACTGTTTGGGCATCCAGACCATCCTTTTGAGACCGCCTTCCGCGCTCAGGTATTTGAGGCTGGTGATGTAGAACTTGGAGTGGCCCACGAAACCGGGGTTGATGTTGCCGCCGCCGACCATGCCGGCGAGGGTGCTGAACTTCATCCCGACCGGGGTCATGCCCTTGAAATCGCGGTCCACGGCCATGAACCCGCCGCAGAGCGGGAGCACGGACGCGATGCACTCGAAGCAGCCGCAGGAGGTCATGGGCGAGCGGAGCACGCCGTAGGCGTCATAGGCCTGGACCGCGCCGCGACTGGCTTTTTGCACGAACTCGTTCACGCCCTTCCACTGGCCATAGACCTGGTCCAGGACCTCGCCTTTGAGGATGGGCTGGTTCGGGCCGGTGGGATTGATCTCGTTGCTGGCCTTGCAGTCGAGCCAGTTGTAGGCGCCGCACAGGCCGGGCCGCTCGGGCGTGACCACGCAGACATGGTTGGGCGCGAAGCTCTGGCAGAGGGTGCAGGAATAGAAGGTGTCAACCTCCTCGTCCTTCAACCCCTCCAGCCGCTCATCGCGTTTCTTATAAACTTTTTTGCCTTCCTCGACCACCTGCTTCACCGGGGCGTCGTCGGTGTAAATTTTGACCGAGACCTTGTCCACGATGTTTGCGAAGTCCTGGTGCAGTTTCGCGTGCAGGATCTTGCCGAGGTGTTCGAGCTTGAACCCCTTGTCCACGGCCTGCTTGGCGATTCTGACCCAGGCGATGTCTCTCTGTCCGATATGCATCACGCCCTGGGCATAGTTGAGCAGATGGTGGATCTGGCGCTCCAGGATCGGCTCGAAGTCTTCCTGCATCTTGCGCCCGGCAACCTGCACGGTGATGGCGAGCGGGATTCTGGACCCCACCGGGATATCCTTCATTTCCTTGCCGACCACTTCCACCTTGCCGTCTTCCACCGCGGTCATGTCGCTCATGCGCAAGAGCTCCACCGCCTGGGTCTTGCCCCCGCCCGCTTCAATATAGATGTCCTCGCCCCGCACCCGCTCGCCCTCGAAGGCCGGGCCGTAACTGACCGGGATCGGGACCTTGGCGACCGTCACTTTCAGTCCCCGGACCTCGACCGCGCGCTGCACGATGTCCTTGTGGGCGATGTTGCTGACCACATGCTCATAGGTGCAGATGCCGGTGGGGAGCACTTCCGGGATGGGGGTGTCCGCGATGGTGGGGAACCCCCAGTTGATGGCGCCCGCGGCGTTGGCATACCATTCGTCGTTGACATATCCGAACGCGAGCACAAAGGCGAACACGCGGTCCTTGTTGTAGATCAGGATTTTTCTAAAGTCGCCCGGCTCGATCCCGCCGAAGCTCATGGCCGCGCGGGTGGCGAACCCGAGCGCGAACACCGCGGCGGAGATGTCGGGCCCGAAGCTGACCAGGCGGGTGGGCCAGCCGAGCTGGAGCCCGGCGTTCTTGAGTTGGTTGGCGAACTGCTTGCCCTGGAACTCCGAGGCCATGAACACATAAAGGTTCTTCTCGAGCAGTTCCATCGCGATATTCTTGGCGGTCTCGTCATCCGGGACCGAACCGACAATGGCCGCGAACCCGGGCGCGGTGCCGTCCACAAACTCGACCCCGCGCTTGCGGAGGATGATGTCATCCGCGGCGCCCAGCCAGATGTTTTTGTCGCTGGGCTCCTCGCCCTTGACATAGAAATCAGGCTGCTCCACATATCGGATCGCCTCCATCACCTCTTCGGCAAACAGGGTGGCCATGCCCGCGTCCAGCGTGGGCGCCAGATAGGGAAGCGAATGCCGTTCCCGCACCAGGGGCGGCAACAGACGCTTGCACATGTCCAGGACATAAGGCACATCCTTGAGCTTTTTGACCTGGTATCCGAGCATTCCGTAAATGATCGGAAGATAGTAGCCGGTGTTCGGGAATTCCAAATCCTGGTTCTCGCCGAACTTTTCCCGGGCTTCCTTAAACTTGTCCTCCGCCCGTCCAATAATTTTATGGGCTCCTCGAATGGCCGCGGCTGCGATTAACTTTGACACTTTAGTTACCTCCTTATCATCTTATTCCGGGCACGGCAAGCCGCGCCCCTACATTTTTAGCCGAGATCCCTTCTCATGGCCATGTCGTAAAGCACGCGCTCCTTGGCCTTGTCCAGCCCGAGCGCCTTGCGCTTCTTGTCAATGTGCTCGATCATCTTGTGCGCGCCCTTGATGGGATCGTTCTCAAAGGCCCACTTGCCGCCATAGGCGCTCTCGATTTCCTCCATCAGATATTTGGTCAGGTTCTTGGCGCCCAGGGTCGGGAAATTGGTCCCGAACAGGGTATAGACGCCGCTGGCCACAAAATACATGCCGATGGCAATGGCCTTCTCGCTCATCCACTCGGGCGCGGCGCCGGCCGCGGGCAGGTCCGAGATGTCGTCGCCGAGTCCGCCTTCCTTGACCACCGCGGTGGCGGCCATGAGGATGCGGGTGTTGTCCACGCAACTGCCCATGTGGAGCACAGGCGGAATCCCGACCGCCTCGCAGACCGAGCGGAGTCCGTCGCCGGCATACTGCATGGCCTCGGGCGTGAGCAGGCCGAACTTGCCGCAGGCCATGGCCGAGCAGCCGGTGGTGAGCACGATCACATCGTGCTTGATTAGTTCGCGGACCATCGCCAGATGCGCGATGTCCTGGGTGGTATGGATGTTGTTGCACCCGACCACGCCGGCGATTCCCCGGATTCTTCCGTTGATGATGTTGTCATTAAGGGGCTTGTAGGACGCGCGGAAGGTCCCGCCCAGGAGGTAATTGATGGTCTCGTGGGAAAAGCCCGCGATCAGTTCGCAGGAAGCGTCCTTGTCGTTCGGCAGTTGGATCTTGCGCGGGTCGCGGTTCGGGAAATTCTCGATCGCGGTCCTTACGATTTTCTTGGCCGACTCGAGCGGGTTGGACTCGTCGAACTGGATGTGCGAGGCAAAGGGCATCTTGGCGCGGTAGTTGGTGGTGATAACCTTGGTGTGGTAGCACTGGGCGATCTCGCCGAGCGACTGCATCACGCACTGCACATCCGCAACCAATGCGTCCACTACTCCGGTGATGAGCGCGATTTCCTGATGCAAAAAATTGCCGGCGAGCGGGATGCCGTGCCGCATCAGCACTTCATTGGCGGTGCAGCAAATCCCGGCGAGGTTGATTCCCGCGGCGCCCTTGGATTTGGCCAGCGCGAGCATCTCGGGGTCGCGGGAGGCGACCACGATCATCTCGGACAGGAGCGGCTCGTGGCCGTGGACAATGATATTGACCTGGTCCTCTTTGAGCACGCCCAGGTTGACCTTGCTCAGGATGGGCTCGGGGGTCCCGAACATGATGTCCTGGAGTTCGGTCGCGATCATGGAACCGCCCCAGCCGTCCGCAAGCGAGCAGCGCGCGGCCTGCTGGATGATGTTATGGTATTCCTGGTCCACGCCGATATGGGTCCGGTGCATGATCTCGACCACCTCGCGGTCAACCCCGCGCGGGACCACTCCCTGTTTCCGCCAGAGCTCGAGGCGCTTGATGGGCGCGCGTTTGGTCAGGAAGATTTCGCCCTCCTGCGAGCCGAAAATCTGGATGGCCTTTTTGCCCACCTCGATGGCGATTTCCTGCTTGGGTTTGTTGGCGACCTCGATGCCGAGGTCCATGGCCAGTTCATATAGTTTCATCTCGTCCTTGACCCCGTATCCGGGGACCTTGCCCTCCGCGGCTTCCAAAAAGGTGGCGCAGACCTGGCGGGCATGGTCGGAATGGGCCGCGGTGCCGGCCGCGGCCATGCGGGCGAAATGCCGCGCCGCGATGGTGTCCGCGGTGGCGCCGCACACGCCTTCCTGCGGGCCTTCCCCGAACGGGTCAATCCGGCAGGGGCCGTTTGAGCAATGCCGGCAGCAAAGGCCGAGTTGCCCGAACCCGCATTGGGGGTCCTGCTCCTTCAGCCGGTCCCAGGCGGTCTTGATGCCTTCCCGCGCCGCCTTTTCCAGCAACGGCTCCACCACCGGGTCAATACTTCTCTTCTTGTCTTCCATCAGATTCCTCCTTTTCTAACCATTACTTCCGCCAGTTCCCTTTCGCGGCAGGCTGGACATTTTTCCAGATAGACTTTGGTCAGGGGGTTTTTGGTTTTTAGTATCTCCAATTGCTTCACCGTCCCGAAACCTTTGCCGCAACTCTTGCAGACCAGGATCGGGACCTCGCTCTTCCACCGCTCGATCACCCGTTCCTGCGGCAGGTCCTCCATCTTGATGCAGCCGGTGGGGCAGACATAAACGCAGGCCCCGCAGCCGATGCAACTATCGCTGGGCTTTCCGAACGGGACCGAGGTTTTGCGGTCCGCGCCGCGGGACTCGAAACCGATGGCGGACTGTCCGATCAGGTCGCGGCAGACATTGACGCACAAACCGCAGAGCATGCATTCCTCGTTCTCGGTCTTTTGCAGGTCCGTGTCGGTAACCCCGTTCTTGGCCGCGAACTCGCGGATGACCTTGGAGCTCCAGCAGCGGGCGAGCAGCATCTCGATCACCATTCTGCGGTCGCGCTTGATCCTTTCAGACTGGGTGGAGACCTCGAGGCCGTCTTCCTGGACCGGGAAATTACAGGAGGTGACGATGCGGGAGCGTTTTCCGCGCTTCAGCTCCACGATGCAGACCCGGCATACACCATAGGGCTCGAGTGCCGGGTGATGGCAAAGGGTGGGGATTTCGATCCCGGCCTTGCGCGCCGCGTTCAGGATGGTGGTTCCGGATTTGACCGCGGTTTGCTTCCCGTCAATGGTTAGGTTCAAGATTTTTTCCGGGTGTTCCATTTTATCCATACCTATTTCCTCTGCACCGCGTCGAACTTGCAGGCTTCATAGCACACCCCGCACTTGATGCATTTAACCAAGTCAATCTTATGCGGCTTTTTCTTCTCGCCCGTGATCGCGTCCTGCGGACACTGCTTGGCGCAAAGCATGCACCCGGTGCAGTTCTCCTCGCTGATGCCATAGGTCACCAGGGCCCGACACACCCCGGCCGGACATTTCTTGTCAATAATGTGGGCCTTATACTCGTCCTCGAAATACTTGATGGTGGTGAGCAGCGGGTTGGCCGCGGTCCCGCCCAGGGCGCACAGCGCGGCATCTTGAACCGCGGCGCCGAGTTCCTTGAGCCGCTCGAGGTCTCCTTCCCTGCCCTTGCCCTCGCAGATCCGGTTCATGATGACCAGGATCTGCTTGACGCCTTCGCGGCAGGGGGTGCATTTGCCGCAGGACTCCTCTTTGAGGAAATTGAGGAAATAGCGCGCGACATCCACCATGCAGGTGTCGGAGTCCATCACGATCATTCCGCCGGAGCCCATCATGGAGCCGACCCGGGTGAGTTCGTCGTAATCCACGGTCAGGTCCAGCATGGACTCCGGGATGCAGCCGCCGGAGGGTCCGCCGGTCTGGACGGCCTT
>CAIUDS010000526.1 GCA_903897985.1 uncultured delta proteobacterium | reverse complement strand
TGAAGCGGCCGTGGCGGAAGGAATGACCTTGAGATTTAATTATGTTGACCCCGGAATCAACGGCAACGGGAGGCCGCAGATGCAGCTGGATCCAACAAAACTGCAGTCTTTTGATATTTTGGACATTTCAACCGGCACGGCTTATGAAATAAGTTTGAGTGATGCTTTTGCTGAATTTTTCAAGGATGTGTTGAAGGCGCTATTAGATTCTAGAGTAAAAAAATTGTATATCTGTATGCGAAATCATACTTACAAGGGATCAAGCAAGAGCGGGTATTCGAGGGTAAAAGATTCGCAAATGGTTGGACAATATATCAATCTGGCAAAATTATACAAGCTGGATATCGTTTTAGTAGATATTTTCGCTGAATGCAATCAGGCCAGGCCGGACTAGAGGCTCGCGCCAGCGCATCTATTTCGCCGAATTCGACGGCCCCCTGGCTCGTAATTTTTGCGTGCAGGTGATGGGGGAATAAAAAGGAGCAGGAAATGAAAGGTCTGAAAGTATTTTGCATCGCGGCGGTTTTCGCTTTAGCGGCGATCACTTGCAAGCCTCAGCCGGAGTCGGCCCTGCCGGGTCAGGCGGGGAAGGTTTCGGCCGCGGGCAAGCCCAACATTGTCGCGGGCAGGATCGGGACCGCGGAGGACTTGGCGGTGACGCAGGAAGAGATCAATAAGGCGAAATCGGCCCTGGGATCGAGTTTTGTGGGGATCATCCCCTGCACCATGATGACCGAATACCATTACGGCGTGGCGGCCTCGGCCAAGACCGCGCTCGAGAGTTACGGGCTGAAGGTCCAACTGGTTGACCCGGACATGAAGAGCGAGCGCCAGATCACGGCGCTGGAAAATTTTTCCTCCGCGGGCGCCAAGGTGATCGTGATCTGCGTGCTCGACCCCAAGGTCTTGCAACTCGCGCTGAAAGAAGCCGCGGACCAGGGCGCATACATCATTCAATACGCGGGCCGCGAGTCGGCTTTCAACGGCATTGACATCTCGATCGAAGACGCGGACTTGGGCCGGGCCGCGGGCGAATACGCGGCGCAACTGATCAAGGACGAGCTGGGGGGCAAGGCCGTGGTCGCGATCCTCGACTACCCGGACATGCCCAATGTTGTGATCCGCGCGAACGCGATCGAGAAGGCGCTGCAGGAACAGGCGCCGGGCGCGACCATTGTGGGCCGCTACTTGGGCGCCACGCAGGAAAACGGGCTCAAGTCCATGGAGAACGCGCTCCAGGCCCACCCGGACATCAGTGTGGTGGTGAGCATCAACGACGCAGGCGCTTACGGGGCCTTGCTCGCGCTGGAGCAGGCCCAGAAGGACCCGGCCAAGACCGTGATCGTGGGGATTGACGCGGAGAGGAAGGCGCTCGAGGCCATCCGCTCGGGCGGCATGTATCGCGGCACGGTTGACACCCAGCCGGACCAGACCGGGAAGATGGCCGCGAACGGCGCGGTCAAGCTCCTGGCCGGGGCAACGGTTCCGCGCGACCTCAAGGTCCCGGTCCGGGTGATCACCAAACAAGATCTGAAATAGGCCTGTTCTATATTGCCGGCAGGAACTGATGGCCAGACGAAAAAAAAATAAAATTCCTCATCAACTCTCGTCACCGCCCAAGGTTGCCGAACCAAAGCCGGCCGGCAAAAAAATAAAATACGCTCCGGATTCGGACCGGGCGAAAGATCAGTTCCCGGCCCGGATCTGTTTCCTCGCCATCGTCATCCTGTCCTTTTTAATGAGCTTCCACACCCTGACCGATACCGATATCTTCTGGCACCTGAAAACCGGGGAAATTATTTTTTCGACCCGTCAAATTCCCCGGGCGGACCTTTATTCTTTCACCGCGGCCGGCAAAGAATGGATTGACTCTCAGTGGCTTTTCCAACTCATTATTTACCTCCTTTACCGGATCGGCGGTTATGCCGGCATGATCCTGTTCGGCTCGGGCCTGACCGCGCTGACCTGGCTGCTCGCGCTGAAAACCGCTTTTAACCGGCAAAAATATTTTTCCATCAGCCTGCTGGTTTTGATCTGCCTGCTTACCGCCTCGACCCGCTTGAAGCTCCGACCGGAAGTCCTTACCTTTTTCCTTCTGACCCTGGAAATATATCTCCTGGTTTTGCATCAGCAAGGAAAAAAATTCGCTTTATATCCACTCCCGGCCTTGCTCCTGCTCTGGGTGAACAGCGAGGGCCTCTGGCCGATTTACTTTGTGATTTTCTCCGCCTTTTTAGGCGAACAAATCTTAGGTCTTCCGCAATTAAAATTAGGAGCCTATCTCCCGAGCAGCTTGTCCGTTTCCAGCAATTCCTCCGTCCTCCGGCTGGCCCTCGGACTGGCCTGCTCCATCCCGGTGGCTTTCCTTAATCCCCACGGACTGCGCGGCGTAATTTTTCCCGCGATTCTTTTGCGCGAAGTCTCGCAGCCCGGCAGCATCATCGGCCAATCCATCGCCGATCTTCAAAGCCCTTTTGTAATTTTTTCCGGGTTCGATCAGGCCAGCTACATAGCTCTGATGGCCTTTTCCTCCCTGACCGTCCTGCTTTCGATCCTGCGGCGTAAAATTTATCCCGCAACCTTCCTGCTCTGGGCCGGCTTTCTTTATCTTTCCCTCACCGCGGCCCGGAACGCGGCTCTGTTCGCCCTGATTACCGCGAGCCTGATGGGCAGGATTATCGCAGAAAGCCAAAGCCCGGATGGGTTTCCTTTTCCGGGTCGGGCCCGGCGCCTAATCAAATTCCGGCCCTGGGCGACCGCGCTTTTGCTGCTTTTCATGTCGGGCCTGGTTTTTGACCTGGCCGGCAGCCGCTTCTTTTTGCGCAATCTATCTTATTCCCGATTTGGAATCGGCGCCCTGGAAACAACCTATCCAATTCGAGCGGCCCAATTTTTGAAATCTTGTTGTCAGGAACTGGGCGGTCGAGTCTCCTTAAGAATTTTTCCGGACCCAGGCAGCGCCGGCTATTTGATCTGGGCGGGGTATCCGGAATGGAAAGTGTATGCGGACCCGCGGCTGGAGGTTTACGGAGAGCAATTAATCCAGGCCCACATTTCCGCCCTGGCGGACTATCAGGATTTCCAGCAAGAGGATAAAAGATATGACTTTGACCTGGTGATGTTGACTCCCCTTCTGGCGGAAGGGTCATTGATCAAAAATCTCCAGGATGATCCCAATTGGGTCTTGATTTATTTCGATGGGTTGAATGTGGTTTTCTTGAAAAACCAACCCCGGTTTCTGCCCTTGGTCGAGAAGTATCGGATAGATTTTAAAACCGGCTATTCCAGTCCGCTTCCGCGTGATGAGCGCGGTCCCTGGCTGGCCCGGGAAAGACTGACCCGCGGCTATATTCTTTTTTCGCTGGGGCGACTGGAGTTGGCGCGATCGGAATTTGCGCAAGGCGTCCAACTCACGCCCGGGGATTTGAATTTGAATTTTTACCTGGGCTGGACCCTTAATATGCTGTCCCGCTACCAGGAGGCCAAGCCTTATTTGGAAAAGGTGGCAAAAGAACGGCCGGATTCTATCTTGAACCAGTTCCAGTTGGCCCGGGCCGACGCCGTAACCGGGCAACCGGACCGAGCAATCGAGATTTTTGAGCGGATTCTGGAAAAAAATCCTCAGCAGATCACCGCTTGCATTGATCTGGCCAAGGTCTATGAACTCACCGCGAGCCCCCGGGCCCATCAGCAATGGCAAACCTGTTGGCAAATCTATCAAACTGACCCGCGGCAGTTTCAGGATCAGGCCGCGGAAATTTCCCGGTTCCTCAACCGCCCGGGAAAATAAAAGCTTGAGCACGCAGGAGGTGTGACGATGAAGAGAAAGATCATGCGCGGGTTGCTGGGGCTGACGGTCGTTCTTTTTCTGGCCGGTCCCGCCTTGGCGGAAAAACCCTCGAGCAAACCCAAAGACTCGGGCGCCTTGGTCGCGATGCATCCGTCGCTGATGGCGCTGACCGGGTTCAAGACCGACGAGCTTCAGGCGCATTCGATCGGGCAGTCGCATATAGATGTGGCCTGGCGCTGGCGCATGGCTCAGACCCATGACAAGGTCTATAAAACTTTTCACAGCGCGGTCGAGAACATGGGCCGCCACCCGGGGTTCATCTATTCCCAGTCCCAGCCGCTGCTCTACGAATGGATGATGAACGACCACCCGGAGCTGTTCGCCAAAATCCTCGAAATGGAGAAGCAGGGCCGCTGGGAAATCACCGGCGGAATGTGGGTCGAGTCCGACTGCAACATGCCCGAAGGCGAATCCTTCGCCCGCCAGTTCCTGCTCGGGCAGCGCTTCTATCTCGAACATTTCGGACACTCCGCCACGGTGTCCTGGCTCCCCGACACCTTCGGCTATAACCGGAACCTGCCCCAGTTCATGGCCCGCTCCGGCATTCAATACCTCTGGGCGAAAAAGGTCACCACCAGTTTCAACACCCGCTTCCCGTTCCATAATTTCCTCTGGCGCTCTCCCGACGGCTCGCAAATCCTGGTCAACGACTGGATCTCCATCGGCTATCCCGAGTTCTATCCCTACCGCGAACTGCTCAATATTGACGACTACCGCTATTTGTTCAAGCGCTGCAACTACCTGCTGCGCCCAGGCGCCCCCAGGGTCTTTAATTATTCGGTTCCGCCTGAGGCGGTCCGCGCGGCGCTCTCGCGCGATTTCATCAAGGAGGTCCCGATTTTTTACGGCGTGGGCGACGGCGGCATGGGTCCGCAGGAGCGCGAGATCGTGAACCAGGAACGGCTGGCGCAAAAGGGTTACACTAAATTCTCGACCGCGCTCGAGCTGTTCCAAAAGCTGGAAAAAATCTCCGACCGCTTTCCGATCTGGGGCGAGGAAATCTATCTCGAACGCCACCGCGGAGTCCAGACCACCCAGGCCTGGCTCAAGCGCGCCAACCGCCTGAGCGAAAACCTGATGCGGAGCGCGGAAACGGTAAGCTCGGTCGCGAGTATTTTCGGCAATGCCTATCCCGCGCAAAAACTCAAGGACCTCTGGAAAATAATCTGCACCGACCAGTTCCACGACATCCTC
>CAIUDS010000525.1 GCA_903897985.1 uncultured delta proteobacterium | reverse complement strand
TCATCCCGCAGGAGGAGTTGAAGAACTACCAGCCGAAAGTGATCACGGAAATATATTCCGATGACGGAGTGCTGGTTGGGGAGTTGGCCGACGAATACCGGAAGGTGGTCCCGCCCGAGAAGATCCCGCCGTATCTGATTAATGCGTTTGTGGCGGTTGAAGACGCGCGTTTTTTCGAGCATAAGGGTCTGGATTATTACCGGCTGGCCGGGGCGCTGTACCATAACATCAAGACCGGGGATCCGACCGGGCAGGGCGCCAGCACGATCACCATGCAGTTGGCGCGGACCTTTTTCTTCACCCAGCAGAAGCTGTTTTCGCGGAAGTTCAAGGAAATGATTCTGGCCTGGCGCATAGACCATTCGTTGAAAAAAGACTATGTGCTCTGGCTATATTTGAACCAGATTTACCTGGGCACGGTCATGGGCCGGAACATTTACGGGGTGGAAGCCGCCTCGGAGCAGTATTTCGGCAAGTCGGTGAATCAGTTGACGCTGGCGGAGGCGGCGATGCTGGCGGGACTGCCGCGTTGGCCGGCGCGTTATTCGCCGTATGAACATTTTAACATTGCCAAGGAGCGGCAAAAGACGGTGCTCAGGCGGATGGTGGAAGTGAAAATGCTGACCGCGGAAGAGGCCAAGCTGGCGGAAAGCGAGCCGATCTTTCTACGGGTTAAGGAAAACCAATATCAGGGGGATTACGCGTATTTTATTGAAGCGGTGCATCGCTATTTGGTTGAAGCCTACGGCGAGAAAAGGGTCATGACCCAAGGGTTAAAGGTCTTCACCACGATGAACCCGGAACTGCAAAAAGCCGGCATGAACGCGGTGGTTGCGGGATTGGCCGGGCCGGAAGGGTTGGACCATCGGGAGGGTTACCGGGGTCCGGTGGCGCAGGTTGCGAAGGAAGAAGTTGAGAAGACTTTGCAGGACCAGGAGGAAAAATTACAGCGGCAATGGCGGTATCGGAACCGCACCACCGGCGGGGACCCTCTGGCGCAACCTCCCGTTCCGGTTCCGCTTTCCATCGGCGCGAAATATCTGGGCCTGATCACCGCGATAGACGGCAAGGAAAACCGAGTTGGGATCGGCATCGGCTCGAGCAAGGGCTGGATCGCCAAGGCCGATTGCAACTGGGCGCTCCGGGGCCGGACGCTGGATAAGGTTTTCTCGGTCGGCGATCAGATCCTGGTTTCCGTGGTTTCCGTCAAAGTTTTGAATCCCGGTTCGGAATACGGGTTCCGGCTGGAGCAGGAGCCGGCGGCGGAGGCCGGGCTGTTGGCGTTTTCGGTCCGCACCGGCGAGGTCAAGGCCATCGTCGGCGGATACAGTTTCAGCCGGAGCCAGTTGATCCGGCCCTCCCAGTCCTTTCGCCAGCCCGGGTCCGCGTTCAAGCCTATTCTGTATGCGTCCGCGCTGGACCATCCGACCAAGGGCTTCACCCCGGCCACCATTATTTACGACTCGCCGGACATTTTTCAATACACGCAGGAAGACGAAGGCGGCAAGGAGTTGGTTACCTGGAAACCGGAAAATTATGCGGGAAGGTTTTTGGGACCGCGGACCCTGCGCAAGGCCCTGGAGGCCTCGATCAATACCATCTCGGTCAAAATTGCGGGAGATGTCGGGATCGAGTATGCCTGCCAATACGCGCGCAAACTCGGGATCAAAAGTCCGTTGCGGAGAGACCTCACCACCGCGCTCGGGTCCAGCCCGGTTTCGCTGCTGGAACTCACCCGGGCCTATAACACTTTCGCCTCCGGCGGATACCTGATCGAACCGTATATGATCCGGCGGGTCTATGACCGGCAGGGGAACCTGTTGGAATGGCATGAGCGCAAAGCCGGGGCTGAGGAGATCAAGGAAATGGAGTTGGCCGGAGAACCAGGCCGGGAAAGCGATTCCGCCAAGAAAGAAAGGTTCAAGCCGGTCAAGCCGAGCGAGGTTTCGGAGCCGGGTTTCGAGGAATACCTGGGGATGTTGCGTCAGCAAAAAATTCCGAGCCTGGCCGCATTGGATGCTCCGGCGCAAGGAACTCGGATCATCAGCCCGCAACTGGCGTACCTGATGAACAGCTTGCTGGAGGGAGTGGCCTTGCACGGAACCGGCTGGCGCGCGGGAAGCCTGGGCCGGCCGGTGGCCGGAAAAACCGGCACCACCAACGAATTCCGGGATGCCTGGTTCATCGGATATTCCCCCGAAATCATCTGCGGGGTTTGGGTGGGGTTTGACGATTACACGCGCACCCTGGGGCCGGGAGAGGCCGGGGCCAAGGCCGCGGAGCCGATCTGGTTAGATTTCATGGGAAAGGCGCTGGCGGGAAAGCCGGCCCACAATTTTCCGGTCCCGGATAGCATCGAATTCGCCCGCATTGACGAGAAAACCGGGTTGCTCGCCAGCTCGTGCAGCAATGATACCAGGATCGAGGCTTTTATCGCGGGAACTGCACCCCTTGAAGCATCTCCGTGCGGGCCCAATCCCAAGGCCGAAGATATGCTCCAGAGCCTCGATCGTTACTGACTCTCGTCCGCGGTGTCGCCCTCTTCGTAATCTCCTCCGGTATCCCCATTGTCTTCATCCGGTTCCTCTCCAGTATCCCCAGTTTCCTCGTCCGGGTTGTCAACCGACGGTTCCTGCTGGCCCCGCGGATTACGGCCCTCGGCCCCGGGCGTTCCCAAGGGAGGGAAATATGGGTTGGGATATGCGGACGGGGCCGTGGCCGGGGGCGCATTGGCCGGGGGGGCGGCTGGCTCCGGCGCAGGCGGCGGGGCATTGGTTGGCGGGGGCACCGGCTCCTCCGCGGCCCTTTTCAACTCATCCGGGTTGAGGCTGAGATCAGCTTCCAGCTTTTTCTTGACCAGTTCGATCATGCTCTGGCAATAGTTTCGCTGGCTGCGCGAAAGCGCCCAGCTTTGCTCAAGGTCGCTCTTCAGGGTCGGGCTTGGGGAAGTCTGGTAGTTGCGCAAGAAATTCACCGCGCGCTTGGCTTCGTCAATGCTATTCTTGATGCCCTGCCGGCAGGGGCCGAGGGTGTTCGGAACCGTAAAGTTCTCCGCGGTGCTGGAGAGCTCGGCCAGATCCTGGGAAACCTCGGCATACCGCGATTCGCTCGGCCGGTAGTCGGGCTTGCTGAACTCGGTGTCAATTGCGATAAGTTTTTGAAAAAACGGGTTCGCCGATTGCTCAAAGCGCAGGATCTCCACATAGCGCTTGTCCGCCGGCGTTTTGGGCACCGGCGGTTTTCCGCGGAAGCGCGAGATCAGACTGGCGGCCTGTTCCGCGATCACCGCCTCGGATGTGGCCGCAGTCCCGGCCTTGCCGGCCTGGAGCAGGAATTGGAAAAACACGATCATCACCGAAAGGATCGCCAGGTATCCAGCCACGGCAAAGGGATGCAAAAGTTTGGGCAGTCGGGAGCGGGTGGGCCGGCCCTTTTCGAGTTCCGCGCCGCAGTGCGGGCAAATCTTTTCGCCCGCGATAACCTCTTCGCCGCATTCGGGACAATGGGTCATGGCTCTTATTTTAAATCAGACAACCCAAACTGCAACCGCGTTCTTCAATTCCGGTTTTTATGGGTTAAAATATTAGTAATGAGCGGAAACGCCAGGTTCGGCTTGATGGTATCCGCGACGCTCGTGTTGCTGGCGCTCCTGGTGGCGAGCGGGGAGCGGAAGGAACTCCGGGCCGGGGCCGGCGCCCGGGTTGACCTCAAGCGGATCGAGCAACAGGTCTCGGAAGGGAAACTGAGCTTGCACCCGGGCGAGTTTTACCGGAAGCTCAAGTCTCCGGAGGAAGCGGAATGAATTCGGGATTTGTCCAATGCCAGCTATGCCCCAAGCAATGCGTGCTGGGGCTTTCCGAGCGCGGCGATTGCCGGACCCGCATCAATTACCGGGGCGAACTCAAGACCCTGGTCTATGGCAAGCCCTGCACCGTGCACAAGGACCCGGTCGAGAAAAAACCCATGTTCCATTTCCTGCCCGGCAGCTACGCCTTCTCCCTGGCCACGGCCGGGTGCAACCTCCATTGCAAGTTCTGCCAGAACTGGGAAATCTCGCAGATCAATCCGGAGGATGCTCATAACCAGGACCTGCCGCCGGAAAAGGTGGTTGAATACGCGGCCGCGAATGGGTGCCGGAGCATAGCCTACACTTATTCCGATCCGGTGATTTTTTACGAATACACCTATGACAGCGCCGCGCTTGCGCGCAAAGCCGGGATAAAAAATATTTTGGTCACCGCGGGATTCATCAACGAGAAGCCGCTCCGCAAGCTCTGCGAGGTGACGGACGGCGCCAACATAGACATCAAGGCCATGTCCGAGGATTACTACCGGGATTATTGCGGCGGCCAGCTCGAGCCGGTGCTCAAGGCGGTTAAGGTTTCGGTGGAGCTGGGGGTGATGGTCGAGATCACCAACCTGATCGTGCCCACGCTCAATGACGATCCGGAGTTGATCAAAAAACTATGCGGCTGGCTGCTCGAAAACATCGGCCCGGATTATCCGCTCCACTTCTCGCGCTTCTTCCCGCTTTACCAGATGCGCAACCTGCCTGTGACCCCGGAAGGCACCCTGGCCAAAGCCCGCGAAACCGCGCTCGGCCTGGGGCTGCATCATGTCTATATCGGCAATGTCAGGATCGAGGGGGCGGAAGATACCTATTGTCCAAGTTGCAAGAAAAAGCTGATTGAACGGCAGGGATATTTTGTTGGAGAGGTCAATCTTGTGAACGGCGCGTGCAAATTCTGCGGCGCGGCTATCAAGGGGGTATGGGGATGAAGGAAGCCGGGGAAAAAACTGGGGCGATCAGCCGGAGAAAACTGTTTATCTGGCTCGGGGTTTTTGCCGCGGGGATGGGATCATGGAAACGCTTTGCCAAGGGTCTTATGGAAAAGGGCAGGGAGGCAAAGATCTCCCTTCATCCCGCGCAGTTCTACGCGAAGCTGTTCAACAAACCCAGCGGAGGTTGAGCAATGAAGTCGAAGTTAAGGATATTTCTGGCTTTCAGCCTGGTGATGATTGTATTCGGTTCCGGCTGCTCGAAGTGCAAGCAAGAAACCGCGGCGGCGCGGCCTTTGCCCGCGAGCCTGGGGACTTACGGCCCGGTGGTTGCCGGCGCGTTTTATCCCGGAGATCCGGCTGAACTCAAGACCATGGTTCAGTCTTATCTCGACCAGGCGTCCGCCCCCGAGCTTTCCGGAAAACTTTTCGGGGTGATGTCTCCTCATGCCGGCTACATCTTTTCCGGCCCGGTCGCGGCCTACGCTTACAAGGCCCTGGCCGCACAGGGCAAAAAGAAATTCGTGATCATCGCGCCCAGCCATCATTACCCCGGCGCGGGACTGGTCGCGGTGCTCAATGCCGACTATTACCAGACCCCGCTGGGCAAGGTCAAGATCGCCCGGGACAAGGCGCAAGAGCTTTACTCCCAGGGCGATTGGGTCACGGCCGACACCCAATTCTTTTCGCAGGAGCATGCGGGCGAGGTGCAGATTCCGTTTTTGCAGACCGCCATGGGAGACGAGATCGAGATTGCCCTGATCGTGATGCCGGACCCGCGGCTGGAGGTGGCGCAGAAATTGGCCGCGGCCCTGCTCAAGGTTTTTCCCCCCGACCAATGGCTCTTTATCGCCAGTTCGGACATGAGCCATTACCACTCGGACGCGATTGCCAAACAAATGGATCGGAACTCTTTAAACCTGATCGAGCAGATGAATATTGACCAGCTCTCGATGGAGGGGAGCGGCCCGGTGCGGACCGCGGAGCTATGCGGACTGGGACCGGTGCTCGCGGTGATGCAGGCCTTCAAGGATTCCGGCTCCGGCGTCCCGGTGGTGCTTAATGCGCGCAATTCCTTTGACACCACCGGACAAAATCCCGACCGGGTAGTCGGCTATGGCTCGGTGGCTTTTGTGCTCGGGGGCCAAGCGGCTGCGAAACCGGCCGGCGCTGAACCGGAGGTCGAGGAGTTGAAACCTTACGGCGGGGATTTGAGCCAGAACCAGAAAAAGGCGCTGATGAAAATCGCGCGGCTCTCGGTCGAGACCTATGTAAAGGAGAACAAAATTCCCGAGCTCAGCGTGACCGACCCCCGGCTCAAGGAAATCGGCGCGGCGTTTGTGAGGCTCAAGAAATTTGGGGACTTGCGCGGCTGCATCGGCCATGTGCTCGCGCAGGAGCCGCTCTACCTGTGCGTGCGCGATGTGGCCTGCAGCGCGGCCAAGCATGATCCCCGCTTTCCGCCGGTCTCAAAGGAAGAGCTTAAAGACCTGGAATACGAGATCTCGGTGCTGTCGCCCCTTGCCCCGGTCCGGAACCTGGCCATCATCAAGGTCGGCCGTGACGGTCTGGTCATGAGGATGGGTCCTTACCAGGGACTTTTGCTGCCCCAGGTTCCGGTCGAGCAGGGCTGGGACCATGACACCTTCCTCAGCCACACCTGCTTGAAAGCCGGCATGAGCTCGGACTGCTGGCACAACCCCGAAGTCCAAATCTTCCGGTTCCAGGGGCTGGTATTCGGGGAGAAGGAATTAAAATAGTTCGCTCGGCTCAGCCTTTTAAAAAGTCCTTTATGGTTGCCGCCACCAGGTTCTGCTCTTCATCGCTCAGTTCCGGGAACAAGGGCAGGGCAAGGGCCTTTTTGCTCGCCGCTTCCGCCCGCGGGAATTTGTCGCTCTTGGCGAGGAAAGGCTTGAAACAGGAGAATTGGTGGAACGGCCGGGGATAGTAAAGGGCGAACCCGATTCCCTTTTGCTTGAAAACCTCGAGCAAGCGGTCCCGGCCGTCCAGCGTGATGACAAAGGCATTGTAAGTGTGCTTGCGGTTCGGCTTTTCCTCGGGCAGGCCCACCGGAAGACCGGAAAGAAGCTCGCGGTATCTTTTCGCCCGGTCGCGTCTTTGCTTGATCCAGCGGTCCAGGTATTTCAGTTTGACCCGCAGCACCGCGGCCTGGAGCGCGTCGAGCCGGGAATTGATGCCGATGGTGGTCCGGTCACCCGAGCCTTTGGCGCCGTGCACGCGCAGTTCGCTGAACTTTTGGAACAACGGCTCAGAATCGGTCACGGCCAAACCGCCGTCGCCGAACCCGCCCAGGACTTTGGTCGGATAAAAACTGTAGCAAGTGAACGGGCTTAGCCCGCCAAGCTTTTTTCCCTGAAATTCCGAGCCGATCGCCTGGCAAGCATCCTCAACAACATAAAGGTTTTTTTCCTTCGCGATCCGCGCGAGCGCGTCCATCCCGGCCGGTTCCCCGAACAGGTGCACGGGCAGGAGAGCCCGGGTGCGCTTGGTGATCTTGTCGGCGATTTGCTCCGGATCCAGGTTGAAGCCATGAGGTTCAATGTCCACGAACACGGGCTTGGCCCCCAGCCAGGAAATCACGCTGGCGCTGGAGAAGAAACTGAAGACTGAAGTGATGACCTCGTCGCCCGGACCGATCCCGAGGGCCTTGAGCGCGAGGATCAGGGCATCGGTCCCGCTGGCCACTCCGATCGCGTATTTCACGCCCAGGTATTTGGCAATCTCGGACTCGAAGGCCTCGACTTCCGGACCCAGGATAAAGGCATGACTGTCCACCACCCGCATCACCGCCTGGTCCAGCTCGGGCTTGATCTTTAGATACTGCCGCTTCAAATCCAGAAAAGGAACTCCGCTCAAGACATCCTCCCCAAAACAATCTACGCCGGTCCACATTGTGGTGCAGCCTTCCAGGCCGCCTTGCGCAGGCAAGATGCCTGCGCCACAAATTTTTCCGGTGTTTGCCCGCTTATTTCAACCGGAGATAATGAAGAAGATTGGTGAAAAAAGCAACCGCCTCGGGGTCGTGTCGCTTCGGCGTCCACCCATACCAGGCCAGCGCCACTTGCGCCAGGGCATAATATCCGAACACGATCTGGCCGATGGCCACATAGCCGGTGGCGAACTGGCCCACGGCGAAAAAAGCGCTGATCGCGAATTGGGCGATGGCGGTTGCGCCCAGCATGAACTGGCCGAACCCGAAGATGATCCCGATCCCGAACTGGGCGAAGGTGAAAAGTCCGATGGCAAACTGGCCGATGGCGATGATCCCCTTGGCTACCCGCAGTCTGCCGTTCTTCCTCCCGAAGGCCACCTGCACCAGGGGCCAGCCGTAGACGCTGGTCGCACTCTTCCATTCAAAGCCCCAGTCCGGTTTGGCCAGCGCTTGATAGGCCGCGGCCAGCCTCGGCGCGCCGCAGTGAGGGCAGACCGGCGCCCGGCTGCTGATCTCCCTCCCGCAGTCATCGCACCGGATCAGTTTGCCTATTTCCATGCCACTCACGACAAGTGGGGGCTCGGGAGAAGCCGGTTGCTCGAATGACACCGGAGCGCCGCAGCCCGGACAATAGGCGTCGGTTTGATTTATTTCCCTTCCACAATTCCGGCAATTGACTTGCGCCATGATTCCTTATCCAGCGAGAATTCTAACACATATCCCAAGACCGACAAATCGTTTGGGATAATTTCGGCAGTTTTGAAGATTGCGCTTTCAGGTTTGCGGCAACAAAAAATCCGGGAGTGGGATGCACGCCCGGATTTTGGGATTAGTTCCTGAAGAAATTGCGCAGGGACTTGGACCGGGCCGGATGGCGCAGTTTGCGCAGGCCCTTCTGCTCAATCTGGCGTACGCGCTCGCGGGACACTCCGAACATCGAGCCGATTTCCTCAAGGGTCTTGATCTCCTGTCCGCCCAAACCGTAGCGCAGACGGAGCACCTGTTCCTCCCGCGGAGAGAGCAGCTTGAGCGAATCCTCGAGATGCTCGACCAGGTCCTGCTGGGCC